>JBKPMQ010000150.1:0-12632 GCA_046732235.1 Actinomycetota bacterium | reverse complement strand
GGCCGCGACCGTCTCGGGTTCCTGCCGGGAGACGCCGGCAGCGAGCGCCCGGCCGAGCATGGCGGGCTCGCCGCGCACGAGCTCGAGCACCTCGGCGATCGAGGCGGTGCCGGTCGAGACCGCCGCCCGCACCGAGCCGCCGTCGCGCAGGCGGCGGGTGATCGCGCGCGTGTCGACGCCCTGCAGGCCGACCACGCCGCGAGCGGCCAGCCAGTCGGAGAACCCCCCGCGGCCGTTCGGGGTCGAGTTGCGGCCCTCGCGGACGACGACCGCGCGCGCCGCCGGCGCCGCCGACTCCGATGCGTCCTGCTCCACGCCGTAGTTCCCGATCATCGGCTGTGTGAACGTGACGAGCTGGCCCGCGAACGACGGGTCGGTCACCACCTCCTGATAGCCGGTCATCGCCGTTGTGAACACGAGCTCGCCCACCGCGATGCCGTGGCCGCCGTACGGGCGGCCGCGGTGGACGGTGCCGTCCTCGAGGACGAGGAACGCGCTCATGCGACCGCCTCGATCAGGCGGTGGGAGACGCGGCCGCCGGCGATCGTGAGCCGGCACACGCCGCGCAGCGTGCGCCCGGCGAAGGCGCAGTTCCGCGACCGCGACGCGTACGGGGGCTCGATCACCCGGGAGGCGCCGAGATCCCAGACGGCGAGGTCCGCCGTCCTGCCTGGGGCTAGGCCCGGCGCCGGCAGCCCGAACGCGAGGGCTGGGCCGGAGGACATGCGCTCGATCACCGTCTGCAGCGGCAGCATGCCGGGCTCGACCAGATGCGTGTAGACGGCCGCGAAGGCGGTCTCGAGCCCGATCACGCCGAACGGCGCCTCCTCGAACGGCGCGTCCTTCTCGTGGTCGGCGTGCGGTGCGTGGTCGGTGGCGATGCAGTCGATCGTGCCGTCGGCGAGCGCGTCGATCAGCGCCGCGCGGTCGGCCTCGGAGCCAAGGGGCGGGTTCATCTTCGTCGCCGCCGGGTCGAGGTCGCGGACGGCGTCGTCCGTGAGGCAGAGATGGTGCGGGGTCACTTCGGCTGACACGTCGGTACCCAGCCCGCGCGCCCGCCGGATCTCGGCGACCGACTCCGCGACCGAGACGTGGCAGATGTGGAGGCCGGCGCCCTCGAAGCGGGCGATGCCGAGGTCACGGCCGATCATCGTGCTCTCCGCGATCGCGGGCCAGCCGCGCAGGCCGAGCTCGGCCGACACGGCGCCCTCGTGCATCTGGCCGCCGGCGGAGAGGGACGTGTCCTCCTCGTGCAGCGCGAGCCGGAGGCCGGTGACGCCGCTGTACTGGAGCGCGCGCCGCAGCGTGCCGGCGTCGGCCACCGGCCGGCCGTCGTCGGAAAAGGCGGCCGCGCCTCCGGCGGAGAGCTCGCCCATCTCGGTCAGGCTGCGGCCCTCGAGCCCTCGGGTGATGGCGCACATGAAGCCGGTCGCGACGACCGCCTCGGCCCGGGCCGCCTCGACGAGGCCGCTCAGGACGGCGGCGGAGTCCACGACCGGGCTCGTGTTGGGCATGGCCAGGATCGCGACGAAGCCGCCGGCCGCCGCGGCGCGCGTGCCCGAGGCGATGTCCTCCTCGTGCTCGTCGCCCGGCGTGCGCAGGTGCACGTGCGGGTCGACGAGTCCGGGCGTGACGGTGAGGCCGGTTGCGTCGATGCGCTCGGCGTCGGCATGGTGCAGGTCGTGGCCGATCTCGGCGATCCGGCCGTCCTCGATGCGGAGGTCGGCCGCCTCGCCGTGGAACCCGGACATCGGGTCGACGAGCCGGCCGCCCGCGATGACGACGTTGGCCGGCTCGGCGTCGGCCTGGAAGAGCCGCTGCGCCATCACGCCACCTCCTGGGCCGCGACCGTGACCGGGCGCAGGGCTGCCTTGGCGCCCGCCGGGCCGGGGCCGGCGAGCAGGTCGTAGAGGACGGCCATCCGCACGACCAGCCCCGCCCGTACCTGGTCGACCACCTTCGAGTTGGGGCCGTCGGCGACGTCCGCGGCGATCTCGACGCCGCGGTTCATCGGGCCGGGGTGCATCACCAGCTGGCCCGGGCGGACGCGCGCGCTGGTGACGCCCCAGAGCGCGGTGTACTCCCGCAGCGACGGGACGTAGGCCGCGCCCGCGGCCATGCGCTCCTGCTGCATCCGCAGGACGTAGACGACGTCCGCGGCGGCGATTGCGCCGATGTCGTGGCTGACCTCGACGCCGAGGCTGGCGACGTCGCGGGGGATCAGGGTGGGCGGCCCGACCAGGGTGACGCGCGCGCCCATCAGGAGCAGGCCCTGGATGTTCGAGCGGGCGACGCGCGAGTGGGCGACGTCGCCGACGATGGCGACGTGCAGCGACTCGAGCGACCCCCGCGCGGCACGCATCGTGTAGAGGTCGAGTAGGCACTGGGTCGGGTGCTGGTGGCAGCCGTCGCCGGCGTTCACGACGTGGGCGTCCGTGGCCTCGGTGACCCGGGCGGCGGCGCCGACCGACGAGTGCCGGATCACGATCACGTCGGGGTCGTAGGCGGAGAGCGTCTGCACGGTGTCGCGCAGCGACTCGCCCTTGTCGACGCTCGACCCGGACGCCTTCAGGCTGACGACGTCGGCCGAGAGCCGCTTCGCCGCCAGCTCGAACGACGAGCTCGTGCGCGTCGAGGCCTCGAAGAAGACCGTCATCACGGTGCGCCCGCGCAGGGTCGGCACCTTCTTCAGGTCGCGGTGCATGACCGACTCGAAGCCCGCGGCGGTCTGCAGGATCCGCTCGACGTCGTCGCGGTCGAGGTCGCCGACGGAGATCAGGTGGCGGCGCTGCTGCGGCGGTTTCGGGGGATAGAGCTCCACGACGCTCCTATTCCGGGTGGATGAGCACGACGCGGTCGACCTCGTCGACCTCGACCAGCTCGACGTTCACCCGCTCGCGGCGGGCGGTGGGCAGGTTCTTGCCGACGTAGTCGGGGCGGATCGGAAGCTCGCGATGGCCGCGGTCGACGAGCACGGCGAGCTGCACCCGCTGGGGACGGCCGTAGTCGAAGAGCGCCTCGATCGCCGACCGGATCGTTCGGCCGGTGTAGAGGACGTCGTCGACGATGACGACGGACTTGCCCTCGAGCGGGAAGTCGAGCCGGGTGGCCTTCACCACCGGCTGGGGATGGGCGCGCTGCTCGCCCGACCGGACGGCGACGTCGTCGCGGTAGAACGTGATGTCGAGCGCGCCGGTCGCGGGCGCGGCCCCGGCGAACTGCTCGATCAGGGCGCGCAGGCGCTGCGCGATCGTGACGCCGCGCGTGTAGATCCCGACGAGGACGAGCGCCGAGATGTCCGGATGGCTCTCGACGATCTCATGGGCGATGCGGCGGAGCGTGCGCTGGAGGTCGTCCTCGTTCAGCAGCACGCGTTCGGCCTCTGTGGTCGACATGCAACTCCTTCCCGGCCTCACTGGGCACGGACTTAAAGGTGGCTCTCGGCCGTGGCGCCGCTCGCGGCACCGGGAAAACCATACCAGGCGGCGCGGACGACACGCCTGCCCGCCGGTAGCGTTTCGGGTATGGACGAGCTGCTCGCCGACCTGGTCCGCGCCCGCATCGGGGCGACGTTCAACCAGTATGCCGAGTCCGGCCCGGACGACTGTCCCGGCGCCGGCGCGGTGCGTATCGCAAACCTGCGGGCGTACCTGGCCGAGCGGTCGGAGGCCGACGTCGTCGCGCTGGGCGAGGCGGCCGGCTACCAGGGGATGCGCTGGTCGGGCATCGCGTTCACGTCGGAGCGCGATCTGGCCCGGTGGGGCGAGCCGTACCGGCCGAGCTGCGCCGCCCGCCGATGGAGCGAGCCGTCGGGCACGATCGTGCACCGGGTGCTCGACGAGCTCGGCGCCGAGCGGCGTGTGATCCTGTGGAACACCGTGCCGACCCATCCGCACCGTCCCGGCGAGCCGCTCTCCAACCGCCGCCCGACGGTCTCCGAGGTCGAGGCGGGCGCGGCCTTCGCCCGGCGCCTGATCGAGCTCGTGCAGCCGGCGGCGGTTGTGGCCGTGGGTCGGATCGCGGAGTCCGTCCTCGGCGGGGGCGCGACCTACGTGCGCCACCCGGCCAACGGCGGCGGCGCGGCGTTCGCCGCCGGAATGCGCGAGATCCTCCGTGAATAAAAGGGGTCTGACCCCGTTTATTCACGCGTTGCGGTGACGAGCGCCCACTCGAGCGAGTAGGCGAACGGGCCGCGTCCGGTGGCGACGTCCCGCTCGAGCCGGGCCAGGCCTTCGGCGTACTCGGGCGGCTCGACCAGATGCAGCGTCGAGATGTAGCGGCCGCGCACGCGCTCGAGGACGTCTTGCGGCCCGGCGCTGACCGGCTGGCTGATGCGCTCGATCGCGGCGTCGCGGAACCCGCTCGCCCCGAGCTCGCCGGTGAGCAGGCCCGGATCCGGGAAGCGGGCGCCGTCGATGGACGCGATCGACGGGAAGTACGGGTTCAGGTAGAACCGCGCGAAGTGCTCCGCCGCGAACGTCGCGATCGCGACTCGGCCGCCGGGCATGAGCACGCGGGCGATCTCGTTCAGGGCGGCCGGCCGGTCGGGCAGCGTGTGCACGACCAGGTGCATGTGGGCGGCGCCGAACCACCCTCCCGTGAACGGGAGCCGCTCGGCCGATGCCTGCTTCCAGCCGATGCCGGCGGCGTCGGGCCGCTCGCGGGCGCGGCGGAGCATCTCGGCCGACGGATCGACCCCCCACACCCGGCCGCCGCGCCGCACCTTCGCGAACGCCGCGAACCGGCCGGTGCCGCAGCCGACGTCGACCAGACGGCGGAAGTCACCGAGGACGGCCAGCGTCCGCTCGGACAGCTCCTCCCACGCCCGCCCGGCCGGGCGCAGCCGGTCGTAGTCGGCGGCGAGCGGGTCGAAGTCGAGCGTCACCCGGCCGGGGCCGGCGCGGGTGCCGGGGGCGCGGCGTGCCGGTCGCTCTCGCGGACGAGCTGGGGGCGTCCGCGCTCGGGCAGCGGCAGCTCGATCGTGTCGAAGTCGCGCGGGACGACGGCGTCGGCGAACTCGGCGGTCGCCTCGGCGGCGATCTCGCGGCCCAGGTAGCGGGTGGAAACGTGGGTGAGCGCCAGCAGGTGCACGCCGGCGTCGCGGGCGAGCCGCCCCGCCTGCAGCGCGGTCGTGTGCCCGGTCTCGGCGGCCCGCTCGCGCTCCTCGTCCAGGAAGGTCGCCTCGTGGACGAGGAGGTCTGCGCCGACCGCGGCGTCGAAGAGCGGCCGGCAGGGGCGGGTGTCGCCGGAGAACACGACCCGACGTCCCGCGCGCGCCGGGCCGACGACGTCTGCGGCCGCGATCGTCTGGCCGGACTCGAGCGTCACGGATTCGCCATGTTGCAGCCTGCCGAACATCGGGCCCTCGGGGACGCCGAGCCGGCGCGCCGCCTCGAGGTCGAAGCGGCCCGGCCGCTCGTCCTCGACCAGCGCGTAGCCGAGGCTGCGGACGCCGTGGTCGGTGGCGAACGCCGCGATGCGGTAGCCGTCGTGCGGCAGGTCGTCGCCGGTACGCAGCTCGACCAGTTCGAGCCGGTATGGCAGCCGACCGATCAGCGGCGCCATCGTGGTCATGAGCGCGCCGAGCCCGGCCGGCCCGTACAGGCGCAGCGGCGTCTCGCGAGCGCGCAGCCCGTAGGTCTTCAAGAGCCCGGGAAGGCCGAGGAAGTGGTCGGCGTGGCAGTGCGTGAGCAGGATCTCCTCGACGTCGACGAGCCCGGCGCCCGACCGCAGCATCTGGCGCTGCGTGCCCTCGCCGCAGTCGACGAGGATCCGGTCGCCGCCCCGGCGGACGAGGGCCGCGGGCAGCCCCCGGCGGGCCGTCGGCGCCGACGCGGCCGTCCCCAGGAAGAGCACGCTCAGGTCCATCGCGTGATTGTACGAGCCGCCAGGCGTCCGGCAGTGACAGCCAAACGCCCACGAACATGACAGACGGCTGGTCGGGGGATCAGCACCGGCGTATGCTCGGGTCATGCGAAGGCCGCCGCTGCCCTTCGTGCTCTCCACCGCCGCCGTGCTCTGGAGCCTGGCGCTGCTCGCGTTCGCCTATGTTCTTCCGGCGTACTCGGGCGAGAGCATCACGAGCCACTGCACCCCCGGGGGGGACTGCACGTCCAGGACGGTCAGCACCAGTGCCACCCTCGTCCAGGAGAACGGCAGCGGGGTTCTCGTCGTCATCGGCGTCCTCGTCGGCATCGCCCTGATCGGCTGGATTGGCCTCTACGCCTACTGCGCGGTCGGTAGCCGGCTCGGCCTGGTCGTCGGATGGTGCGCCGCGATCGTCATGGCCGGCTTCTCCCTGATCTCCTTCGGGTTCGGGCTGTTCACCCTGCCGACGGCGGTCATGATGATCCTCGCCGCGGTCAAGACGCCCGGCCCGGGCGCCACGCCGACGACCTGACTCAGGCGGGCTCGGCGTCGCGGTACGGGTCGAGCGGCCGCTCGTCGGCCGGATCGCCCATCACCGCACGCGCCCGGCGCAGGAAGACGTCGAGCCGGAACGGGGGCGGGTCGTCGCTGTCGACGACCAGCCGGAGCAGCCGCAGCGGCGCCGGAGTCGGCACGTCTGCCTCGACCGGCGCCCGCCGGGCTTCTCGCCACTCGTCAAGCGAGACCACGTTCGAGCTCGGCACCGGCGCCAGCGTGATGTGCGGTGCCGCGCTCACGGCAGCACCAGCACCTGGCCGGCGGCGATGCCGGCGTCGTGGAGGTCGTTCGCCTGCTCGATGCGGTAGACGGCGTCGCGCGGATCGGACGAGGGGTATGCCCGGAGCGCGATCGACCACAGCGTCTCCCCCGCCCGCACCGCGTGACGATGCGGATGCGACGCGCCGCGGCTGCTCGGCGCCGCGTAGCTCATGACGAGCGCCAGCAGGACTGCGCTCGCTGCCAGGAGCGTCAACAGGCGGCGGATGTCGAGGATGGCGAACATGTGTTCGGTGATGGTAGCGAACAGGTGTTCGGTTGTCAAGGGTGGATGTTCGCCCGCTTCCAGACGGGGCGATGGCCGGCCGTTAGTCTGGCGCGGTGTCCCTCACCGCCCCGCGCATGACGCTGCGCCTCGCCCGCCACAGCGTGACCCTCGACGGCCCGCCCTGCATGATGGGCATCGTCAACGTCACCCCCGATTCCTTCTACGACGGCGGCGCCACGGCGGCGCCGGAGGACGCGATCGCCCGGGGCCTCCAGCTCGTCGGCGCCGGCGCAGGCATCATCGACGTCGGCGGGATGACCGCACAGCCCGGCCGGGTGCTCACCGAGGACGAGGAGATCGCGCGCGTCGAGGGCGTCGTCGCGGCGCTTCGGGCCCGGCTCGACGTCCCGATCTCGGTCGACACCTACCGCGCCCGCGTCGCCGATGCGGCCCTACGTGCGGGCGCGGACATCGTGAACGACCACACCGGCCTGACCGATCCCGAGATGGCGGCGACGGTCGCCCGCCACCGCGCCGGGCTCGTCGTCACCCACCTCTCGCTCGAGCCGAAGCAGGTGCAGGAGCGCCGCCACGCAGTCGCGGTGGACGACATCGCGGAGTTCCTCGTGTCACGCGCGGCGGACGCCCGCGCTGCCGGCGTCGAGGCGGACGCCATCCTGGTCGACCCCGGCCTGGGCTTCGGCAAGGACACGGCGACCGACCTGCGCACGCTGGCCGAGCTGCCCCGGTTCGCCGCGCTCGGCTATCCGCTCCTGCTGGCGCCCTCGCACAAGGAGGTGACCGCGGAGCCGCTCGGCCTCGAGGAGTCGTCGATGGAAGGGACGGCCGCGCTGGTCGCCCTGGCCGCCTATCTCGGCGCCGCCGTGCTGCGCGTCCACGACCTGCCGTTCATGGCGCACGTCGCCCGGATGGCGTGGCTCGTGCGGGATCAGGCCGCCGGGACGGCGAGCTCTTCCGCGAAGAACGACGGCAGGAACGCCCCGTCGCGGTAGATGACCTCGCCGTCGGCGTGGATCTCGCCGCCGGAGCGCAGGTCGCAGACCATGTCCCAGTGCAGCCCGGAGCGGTTGACGCTGCCGGTGTCGGGATATCCGGCGCCGAGCGCCATGTGGCACGTCCCGCCGATCTTCTCGTCGAACAGGATCTGGCGGGTGAAGTCGGTGACCATGTAGTTCGTGCCGATGGCGAACTCGCCCAGGATGGAGGCGCCCGCGTCCATGCGGAGCATCTGCTGGAGGTAGTCGCCGCCGGCCGCCGCCTCCGAGTGCACGACCTTGCCCTCCTCGAAGCGCAGGCGCACGTCCTGCACCTCGCGGCCGCCCATGACCGCCGGGAACGAGAAGCGCACCTCCCCCGACGTCTCCGACTCGAGCGGCCCGGTGAAGATCTCGCCGTCCGGAAAGTTGCGCAAGCCCTGTGAGGCGACCCATGAGCGCCCGTCGATCCCGACCGTGAGGTCGGTGTCCTCGGCGACGACGCGCAGCGTCTTCACCTGGGCCATCTTGTCGGCCAGCGCCCGCAGCTTGCCGGCATACGACCGCCAGGCGGTCGCCGGGTCGTCCAGATGCAGCCAGCCGGCCCGGTAGACGAAGTCGGCGTAGGCGTCGATCGACATGTCGGCGTCCTGCGCAAAGGCGTCGCACGGATACGCGGTCACGCACCACCGCAGCTCGCCCGCGGAAGAGCGCTCGAGGAACCGGCCCATCAGCGGCTGGGCGGCGGCCGAACGCCGGGCCAGCTTGGCGGGGTCGATTCCGGAGAGCTCACGGGTGTTCCAGGCGCCGATGATCGCGATGCGGGCATCGATCGCGTTCATCTCCTCGAGCGCGGACGGCGGCAGATGGTCGAGCTGGGCCTCGCGGGCGGCCGCGAGATAGGCCTCGTCCACGCCCTGCACCGAGGCGCGCACGTGCGGGATCGCGCCCGCCGCGAGCGCCGCCCGGACGATCTCGACGATCAGCGGCTCGGCCAGCTCCGGGCCCTGGATCATCAGGACATCGCCCTCCTTCACCCCGGTCGAGTAGTTGACGACCACGTCGGCCAGCCGGCGCACGCGGGGGTCGGTCACAGGAACTGCCCGTCCCGGTAGATGACCTCGCCGTCGGCGTACACCTCGCCGCCCGACCGCAGGTCGCAGACCATGTCCCAGTGCAGGCCGGAGCGGTTGCTGCCGCCGCACTCGGGGAACCCCATGCCGAGGGCGACGTGGCACGTGCCGCCGATCTTCTCGTCGAAGAGGGTGTCGTGGGTGCCCGTGCGGATCTCCTCGTTCATGCCGAACGCCGCCTCGCCCAGGTAGCGGGCGCCGTCGTCCATGTCGAGCATCTGGGTCAGGAAGCGCCCGCCCTTCGTCGCCTCCTCGCGCACGACCCTGCCGTCCTCGAACCACAGCCGCACGCCGGCCACGTCGTTGCCGTTGTACGGCGCGTCGAGGCTGAACGCGATATGGCCCTTGGTGGCAGCCTCGATCGGGCTCGTGTAGATCTCCCCGTCCGGGAAGTTCTGGCGGCCGTCCGCGTTCATCCACCTGCGGCCGGACACGTCGAGGGTGAGGTCGGTGTCCTCGCCGACGATGCGCAGCTGCCCCACCTGCTCGAGCCGCTTCGCGATCCGCTCCTGGCGCTCGGACTGGGCGCGCCAGAACGCGATCGGGTCGGCGTCCTCCAGATGGCCGGCCGAGTAGACGAAGTCCTCCCACTCGGTCAGCGACATGCCCGCGTCCTGCGCGGAGGCGTCGCAGGGGAACGCCGTGCCGCACCAGCGCACCTCGCCCGCCGCCTCGCGCTCGAAGAAGCGCTCGAAGAGCTCCCGCGTGGCGGCCGACCGGATCGCCTGCCGGTCGGGGTCGATCCCGCTCGCGTAGCGGTTGTTGCGCTGGCCCCAGACGCTCAGCGCCCGGGTGGGCGTCTCGACCTCGATCCGGTCGAGCGTCGTGACCGTGCGCAGCTGCTCGTCGCTGGCCTCGGCCAGGAAGGCGGCCTGGGCGCGCTCGAGCCGCGGCCGCACCATCGCGTGCGCGCCGAGCTCGGTCACCTTGCGCACCACCTCGACGAAGAGCGGCTGCGCCAGCGCCGGCCCGTCGATCAGGACCGTGTCGCCCTCGCCGACCTCGAGCGAGTAGCGGCACAGGAGGTCTGCCAGCGTGGTCAGTCGGGGGTCGCGCACCGGGGCGGGATATTACTGGCCGCCGTGTCCGGCCGGAGCGCTCAGCGCGACGAGAGCACGGCGTCGAGGATCCGGCCCGCGCCGAACCGCACCGGGTCGTCCGCGATGAGGCCGGTCTCGCGCTCGGTCTGGGCGATGGCCGCGCGGGCCCCGTCCTCGTCCATCCGGTTCGTCTTCAGCGCCACCGCGACGACCGAGGCCGGGCGCACGTGCCGCGCCATCCGCACCTGGTCGTCGATCAGCTCCGTCAGGCCGCGGATGGGATAGCGCGGGTCGCCCTCGATGAGCTCCCGGCCGGGCTCGTGCACGAACACCATGGCGTGCGGCGCCGAGCCGTGCAGGAGGCCGAGCGTGACACCGGAGTAGAACGGGTGGTTGAGCGACCCCTGGCCCTCGATCCAGAGAACGGCGCCGTCGCCGCCGCGGGCGTGGCCCTCGACGACCAGCTGCTCGGCCGCGCCGGCGACGAAGTCGGAGACGACCTGGTCGACGGCGATCCCCCACCCGGCGATCGCGATCCCGGTCTGGCCGGTCGGCACGAAGACCGACGCGAGGCCGCGCCGGCGCGTCTCGCGGTCGAGCTCGAGGCACACCGTCATCTTCCCGAGCGCGCAGTCGGATCCGACGGTGAGGACGACGTGCGCCTTCGTCACGAGGTTCGCCCCCGTCGGGACGTCGAGGCCGTCCGGCACCCTGCGCAGGTCGCGTATGGAGACGCCTTTCGCGGCGGCCGCGCCCGCGATCTCGGCGTCCTCGGAGAGGAACTCGTGCAGGCCGCTCTCGATGTCGAGCCCGAGCTCGACCGCGCGCAGGATGCTGCGACGGAACGCCGGCGGGAGGTGGCCGCCGGCCGGCGCGACGCCGATCAAAAGGGCCGTCGGGCCGTGCGCCATGGCCGCGTCGATGTCGGCCACGACGGGGGCGTCCGATCTGAGGCCAGGCACATGGTCGGCCGCAGACGTGCCCGCCCTGGTCGAGTCGACCACGGCGACGGTGGGCGCCTCCGCGTAGCGCATGACGCCCGTGGCGGTCTTCGCGTCCTCGTCGAACATCCCCTCGGCGAGGACGGCATACCGCTTGCTGCTCACGGCCACGGCTCCAGCGGCGTCACGCCCAGGCCGGGCCCGTCGCCGGGCACGACCCGGCCGTCGACGAGGCCGAGGCCGGTGTGGCTGTCGTTCCTGTTCAGCAGGTGGCCGTCGAGGTCGACGACGTCGACGAGCGGCGAGATCTGGGCCGCCTGGGCGATCCCGAGCGACGACTCGTTCATGCAGCCGAGCATCACCTTCAGCCCGAGCGCGCGGGCGGCGTGGATCATCCGCACTGCCTCGCGGATGCCGCCGGACTTCGTGAGCTTGATGTTCACGCCGTCGGCGACCTCGGCGCAGCGGGCCACATCGGGGAGCGTGTGGCAGCTCTCGTCGAGCACGATCGGGATCGAGAGCGAGCTGTCGTGGAGGCGGCAGTAGCCGGAGCGCTCCCTCGCCGGCAGCGGCTGCTCGATCAGCTCCACGCCGAGCGACTCGAGCTCGGGCACGAGCTCGATGGTCGAATGCACCGACCAGGCCTCGTTCGCGTCGACGCGGATCAGCGAGTCCGGCGCCTCCGCGCGCACGGTGCGCACGCGATCCAGGTCGGCCGGCCCGCCCACCTTGACCTTCAGGGCGTGGTACGCCGACGCCGCGGCCGCGCGCCGGGCCGTCCCCTCCACCGTGTCGATCGAGATCGTGTAGCTGGTCGGCGGCGGCTCGGGATCGAGGCCGAGGATGCGCCAGAGCGGCTGGCCGCAGATCTTCCCCAGCAGGTCGTGCAGCGCTCCGTCGACGGCGCACTTTGCGGCCATCTCGCCGGGCATCTCGCCGACGCGGCCCAGGATCGCCTCGATCGCGAGCGGGTCGTCGCCGAGCAGCGGCTCGACCCGGCCGAGGAAGCGCATCGCGCTCTCGATCGACTCGTCGTAGTGGGTATCGGGCGCGCCCTCGCCGTAGCCGACGAGGTCGCCGTGGCGGATCGCGACCTGCACGACCTCGGAGCTCGTGTCCGCGCTGCGGGAGATGACGAAGGGCTCGGAGTACTCGAGCTCGAAGACGCGGCAGGAGAGCTCCACGGCGCCAGCCTATCCGACCGGCAACCTCTGCGATGATGCGAGCGATGGGGACCGAGATCCTGGACGTCGCCGACGGCCTGTGGGTCTGGCGGGTCGAGCATCCGGACTGGGAGCCGGACGCCGATTGGGAGCCGGCCGTCACGTCGACGTGCGTCGAGTCGGACGGCGTGGTTGCGGTGATCGATCCGCTCGATCCCGGCGACGACGGCTCCGAGGTGTGGGCGCGTCTGGATGCAAGGCCGCCGAGCGTCGCAGCGATCCTGAAGCCCGACCACGTGCGCGACGTCGACCTCTTCGTGCGCCGTTACGACGTCCGCCCGTACGGGCCGTACCTGTTCTGGCCGCAGATCTTCCCCAGCAGGTCGTGCAGCGCTCCGTCGACGGCGCACTTTGCGGCCATCTCGCCGGGCATCTCGCCGACGCGGC
>JBKPMQ010000149.1:0-2766 GCA_046732235.1 Actinomycetota bacterium | reverse complement strand
CGTCTGGGCGACGGCGCTCTCGACCGGGGCCCTGGCGGCACCCGTGGCGCGGATGCTCGCCTGCGAGAACGGCGAGCTCGTGCTCGGCCGCTTCACGCATCGCGGCGAGAACGTCGTCGTCGAGCACACGATCCTCGCCGGCACGACGATGGACGCGGTCGAGGTGCAGTCGTCGGTATGGACGGTCGGCTGGGCCGCGGCCGCGTATGCGCCCCGGCTGCGCGCGCTCCTGACCGAGGCCGTGCCCGTGCCGCCCCCGCCGCAGACGCCGGCGGCGCGGCTGCGCGACGCCGCCGACCACGTCGAGATGACGACGCGCCGGGTGCGGCGCTACCTGGACGACCAGTACGGCGGCTTCGAGCACCACCCCGAGTGGGGCTTCCACGGCGCGTTCGGGAGCGCGCGCGTGTTCGTCGACGTGCTGCCGGTGCTGGACGACTCGACCGCCGTGCGCGCCTCCGCGCCGGTGCTCTCGGACGTGGACCTCTCCGACGGCCTCGCCCTGCGGGTGGCCGAGATCGCCGCGGGGTCGCCGTTCGGGGCGTTCGCCTATCTGGGCGGCCGCCGCGAGCTCTGGTTCCAGCACGCGATCCTCGGCGACGACCTGGACGTCGTCGAACTCGAGGCCGCCATCGGCATCGTGTCGGCCGTCGCCGACGAGTGGGACGACCGCCTCGCGGGCGAGTTCGGGGGCCTGCGGTACGCGGATCTGGGCTGAGCGATTCCCCTCTTCGGGGTAGTTACGCCGCCCCGTGCATTCGCTAAATCGGGTCTTGGAGATTCCCTCGAACGCCCGCGTCCTCCTTCCGATGCGCGCCGAGAGAGGACCGTACACACGCAACCGAGCGGCAGTCCCCGGCAGGGTCCCGTCAAGGAGGCACCACATGCGCGAGTTCATCACCGAGATCCAGGAGGAGAGCGGGCAGACGATGGCGGAGTACGCCGTCGTGCTCGGCGTCATCACGATCGCCGTCGTGGTCACCCTGGGTCTTCTGAGCACCGCGATCCAGAACACGCTGAACAACGTCATCTCGTCGCTCTGATCTAACGATCGCCGCGGGCCGGTCCCTGGTCGGGACCGGCCCGCGTTCGCGTTCCGGCACCACGGCCGGCCCTGCTATCGTCACCCGCGCATGAGCGCAGGCAGAGCGGCAATGTGGATCATCGCCGGCGGGATCGTCTCGGCCCTCGTGATCGTTCTCGGTGTCAACGGGGTCTCGGGCGTCCCCGGCGACTGGGTCGGCATCATCGTCGGCGCCATCCTCGCCTCGGCGGCCTTCGCGCTCGGCTACGCCGAGTGACGTAGCCCTCGAGCCGCGCCGAACGCCTACTCGCCCGCCCGCCACATGTAGGGCGTCGTCGTCGAGACCTTCACCAGCCCCGCGCGTTCGAGGATCGGCCGCGAGCCCTCGGTCGAGTCGCTGTGGATCAGCCGCTTGCCGAGGGCGAGCGCCGACCGTGCCCGGGCCGCCGTGAGCGCGCGGTAGATCCCGCGCCGACGCCATTCCGGTCGTGTGGCGCCGCCCCAGATCCCCGCGAACCCCGTGCCCGGCACCGGCTCCAGACGACCGGAGCCCACGATCAGGCCTCCGGCCTCAGCCACCCAGAGCTCCATCCGATCTCCGAGGCCGAGCCTCGGGAGCAGCTCATCCGTCATCTCGTCCGCGAACGTGCCCCCGAAGACCTGCTCCTGCATCTCGCTGAGCGCGCGCACGTCCGGTTCGCTCGTGACCCGGCGGAGCTCGACCCCCTCGGGCAGCGGAACGTCGACCGCAAGCAGCGTGGCCTCGCCGATCATGATCGACTCCGGCTCCTCCGGCGCGAACCCGTTTCGCACGAGCGCTTCGTGAAGCCCCGGCGCGCGGTCATGCCCGCGCGTCTTCCACTCGATACCGGTGATCCCGGGATCGTTCCGGTAATGCGCGAGCGCGTCCTCCACCCACCGGGCGATCGCCGGGCCGCCGGCACCCTCCAGATCCCGGTAGGTGACGAACCCGCGGCCGCCCGGGAGGGTCGCGAGCGTCAGCGGGCCGAGCCGCGTCACGGCCTTGGCACCCAGGGTTTCGGCCTCCGTCCGCAGCTGGCGGTCGTACGCCGCCAAATACTCCCGGGCGGTCGCCGCGGAGCTCACCCGAGCGATGCCGCGACCAGCTCGGCCGGGTGCACGATCGGCAGGCCGGGGTGGCCGGCGCGGCGCAGGGCGGCCGCGATCTGGATGGCGCAGCCGGGGTTCGCGGTCGCGACGATGTCCGGCTCGGCGGCCAGGATCGCCCGGGCCTTGCGCGACCCGAGCTCGCGGCCGGTCTCGGGCTCGAGCAGGTTGTAGATCCCGGCCGACCCGCAGCACATGTCGGCGCCCTCGATCTCGACCAGCTCCACGCCCGGGATCGCACGCAGCATCTCCCGCGGCTGGGCGGCCACGCCCTGCGCCTGCCGCAGGTGGCAGGCGTCCTGGTAGACGACCCGTACGGGCTCCCGCGGCGCCCGCTCGGTGCGCGGCCCGAGCTCGGCCGCAAGCTCGGTGACATCGCGCACCGAGGCCGAGAAGTGGCGGGCCTCGTCGGTCTCGAGCAGGTCGCCGTACTCCTTCATCGCCGAGCCGCAGCCGGCGGCCGTCACCACCACCCGGTCGTGTCCGCCGAGCGCCGCGATCGTGGCCTCGGCGCGGCGGCGGGCCTCCTCCTCGCGGCCGGCGTGGAGCGCGAGCGCGCCGCAGCAGCCCTGCCCGGCGGGCACCGACACCTCGCAGCCGTCGGCGGCCAGCAC
>JBKPMQ010000148.1:0-7374 GCA_046732235.1 Actinomycetota bacterium | reverse complement strand
CCGCAGCGCCGTTCGGCGGCTGCGCGCGATGCTGCGCGCGGGCCGGCCGCTGCTCGACCGCGCGTGGGCGGACGACCTGCGCCGCTCGCTCAAGCGGGTGGGCCGGACGCTGGCCGAGGCCCGCGACCTCGACGTGATGATCGCGCAGATCGAGGAGGACCGTGGCCGCCTGTCCGAGCCGGAGCGCACGGGGGCGGGCGACGTCCTCGAGGCGCTGCGCGAGCGCCGCGAACGCGTGCAACGGGAGCTGCTCGCGCGCATCTCGGAGCCGTGGTACATCAGCACGCTCAACCGGCTTGAGGTGGCGGTCTCGGATCCCCACTTCTCGGGCTCCGGCTCGCTGCGCCGCGGTGTCCGGCGCGACCACCGCCGCGCCCGCAAGATCGTGCGCAAGCTTCCGAAGAACCCGACGGACGTGCAGCTGCATGCCCTCCGTCGGGCCGTGCGCAACGGCCGCTATTCCGCCGAGCTGGCCGAGGCCGGCGGCGTCCGCAAGGCGCGGCGCTACCGCAAGCGGGCCAAGGCGCTGCAGAGCGTCCTCGGGGAGCACCAGGACGCGGTCGTCGCGACGGCGCTCCTGACCGAGATCGACCAGGGCCTGTCCCGGCCCTCGGCGCACATGGCGTGCGCCGAGCTGGCCGGGATGCAGGCGGAGCGCCGGGCGGCGACCCGCGGTCGGGTCGCGCGCGCATGGAAGCGGCTCGAAGCCCGCGCGCTGTAGGGCGGGCTCAGTCCTCCGGCGGCGGCGCGTTCTCGGCCAGCCACGCCTTGGCGACGCGCTTCTGCGCGCGCGTGAGCCAGGCCTCGACCACCATGTCGCGCAGCTCCTCGCGGTCGACCCGGGCCAGCTGCGGGATCCGCACGAGCACCGCCGGATAGCCGTCGAAGTGCGCCGTCGTGAAGTAGATCCCGCGGTCGTCCGAGAGGATGAGCTCCTTCACGCCCAGGTCGGCGACCCGGAACATGAGCACGTCGGAGAGCCGCTCGCCGGTCTCCGGGTCGAGCGCATCGGGACGCCGGCTGCGGTGGATGCAGAAGAGCTTGCCGTGCACGTGATAGGCGGGCCGCCCGTCGTCGGAGACCTCCTTCGTCGCGTGCGGCATGGCGAGCGCGAGCTCGTCGAGATCCGTCATCGTGGCCATGGCCGCAGACTACGTCGTCGTGACCCCCTCCCCGGGCCGCGGCTCCCGGGCCCGTGCCACCTCACGTCGCGGCGGTGCGACGAGGGCCACCACCACGCCGGCCGCGAACAGCACGCATGCCGCCACGATCAGCGCGGTCGAAAAACCGCTCACGAACGCCTGCTGGGCGCGGTCGAGCAGCGCCGGGCCGTGAGCGCCGGCCCGTGAGGCGACCTCGTTTGCGGCGGCCACCGAGCTCCGGACGGCGGTCGCGGCCGGGCCCGGCAGGTGCGCCGCCGCAGGGGCGATTTCGTCGCGGTACCCGTTGTTGAGCACGCTCCCGAGCACGGCGATCCCGAATGCGCCGCCGACCTCGCGGGTGAGGTCGTTCACCGCCGACGCGATCCCCTGCCGCTCGGCGGGGAGCGAGGAGACGATGGCCGTCGTCGCCGGCGCGGTGGCGAGCCCGATCCCGATGCCGGTCACGAGCGCCGCGAGCCCGAACGGCCAGTAGCTCGAGTCGGCCCCGAGCGAGGCGAAGATCACGAACCCGGCGCCCATCACGACCAGGCCGCCGCCGCCGACCAGGCGGACGCCCAGCCGCCCCGCGATCCGCGGCGCCCGCGGCGCGATCAGGACGAGCATGAGCGCCATCGGCAGGATCGACGCCCCGGCCTCGATCGGCGAGTAGCCGAGCACGAGCTGCAGGTACTGCAGGCCGATGAAGAGCAGGCCGAACTGGGCGAAGAACTGCAGCGTGAGCGACAGCGACCCGGCCGCGAAGCCGCGGCGGGCGAAGAGGCGCGGATCGAGCATCGGCTCGCACCGGTGCAGCTCGAAGACGACGAATGCGAGGAGCAGGACGGCGCCAACCGCGAACCCGGCGAGCACGTAGGCGTCCAGCCATCCCCGGATCGGCGCCTCGATGATTCCCGCCACGAGGCCGAAGAGCCCCAGCGACGAGAGCGCCGCGCCCACCGGGTCGAGGCTCGTGTGGACGCCGCGCGAGGTGGGGACGACCCGCGCGGTCGCGGCCGACGCAAGCGCCGCCAGGGTCACGTTGATCGCGAACACGGACGACCACGAGAACCACTCGAGGAGCGTCCCGGACAGGAGCAGGCCGAAGACGGCTCCGGCGCCGGCGACGCCCGCCCAGATGCCGACGGCCCGGCCCCGCTCCTCCTCCGGGAAGACGTTCGTGATGATCGAGAGCGTCGTCGGCATGACGAGCGCCGCACCGACCCCGATGACAGCCCGGAGCGCGATCAGCCAGCCCGGATCGTTCACGAAGACGGCGGCAAGGGAGGCGGCGCCGAAGACGGCCAGGCCGATCTGGAGGATGCCCTTGCGCCCGTAGCGGTCGCCGAGCGCGCCCGCGGGGAGCAGGAGGCCGGCGAAGACGAGCGCGTAGGCATCGACGATCCACTGGAGCTGGCTCTGCGATGCGCCGGTGCTGCGGGCGAGGTCGGGCAGGGCCACGTTCAGGGACGCGACGGCCGCGACGACCATCATCAGCGCGAGGCACATCACGGCCAGGACGGCGCGCCGTCCGCGCGCCGTGAGGATATGTTGGGGGTGTTCGTTCATGGCTGCCAGTAAAGACCCGCGCCCGCCGGATGTGAAAGACGGACTCCATCTGGGTAGAGACCGCAACGGCATGACCACGTGGCGCGCGACCCCCGGCCGGGTGCCCGAGCTCCGCCGGCTGCGCTATTTCCTGGCCGTGGCAGGCGAGCAGAACTTCACGCGGGCAGCCCAGCTCTTGCATGTCGCCCAACCGGCGCTCAGCCGGCAGGTGCGGCTGCTCGAGCGCGAGCTCGGCGTCGAGCTCCTGCATCGCACGACGCACACGTTCGCGCTGACCGAGGCGGGCCGGTACCTGTTCGAGCGCGGGCCCGTGCTGCTCGACGCGGCCGACGAGCTGTGGCGGCTCACGAGCGCCTTCGGCGCGGGCGAGCGGGGCACCATCGCGTTCGGGTACGGGGCCAGCGCCGGCTACGAGACGGTGCCGGAGCTGATGCGCGCCCTCACCGTCCGCCTGCCCGACCTGGAGATCACCACGCACGTGATGTCGACCGACCAGATCCTCGCCGGCGTGCAGGAAGGGACCCTCGACGTCGGCGCGGTCCGCTGCCCGCCCGGTGACTCGGGCCTCGAGACACGCCTGCTGCGGCTGGAGCCGCAGGGCGTCCAGCTGCGTCGCGACGACCCGCGCGCCGAGGGCGACCACATCAGCCTCGACGCCGTGGCGGACATGCCGTTCCTCATGCATCCGCGCGACGCCAACCCGGGCCACTACGACGCCGTGCTCGAGGTCTGCCGCGGCCGCGGGCTCGAGCCGAGCGTGCTGCACCGCACCGTCACGCTCGACCTCGCCCACACGCCTGTCGTCGCCGGCGAGGCGGTCGCGATCACCGGCGAGTCGTCCCGGCTCGGCCTTCCCGCCGACCTCGTGTGGCTGCCGCTCGACCCGCCGGCCGCGCTCGAGACGCGCCTGCTCGCCCGTGCGGGCCGCGCGAACCCGGCCGCCGAACGCCTCCTGACCGTCGCCGAGGAGGTCGCGGACGAGTTCGGGTGGCGCGGGGCGCCGGCCGTCGATGCCGCGCGGCGCTGAAGTCATTCCCAAGGCGTCTTTCAACGCCGGGCAGGCCCGGACTAGGTTGGCGGCATGACACATACCACCCGAAACACTGATGCGAGGGCCGTGGTCGAGCGCTACGTGGCCGCGGTCGAGGCGGGGGACGGTGCGACCGCCCGCGACCTCTTCGCCGAATCCGCGACGTGGCGGCTCTTCGGCGACATGCCCATGTCGGGGACGTGGCGCGGCCGCGACACGATCATCGACGAGTTCCTGGCCGGGGCGCTCGGGAACTACGAGCCGGGGTCGGTCCGGCTCGAGATCACCGCGATCGTCGCGGACGGCGATCGGGCGGTGATCGAGTGGACGAGCCGCGCACGCACCCGCCGCGGAGAGCCGTACGAGAACTTCTGCGTCGGCGTCTTCACGGTGGGGGATGGCAAGATCCAGGCGGTGCGCGAGTACATGGACACCGCATACGCGACGCGCATGCTCTTCGCCGGCGACGGGGCGGCGGCCTGACCATGGGCGCGCATCCCGCATCCGAGGGCGCTCCCCGGCACCGCGTGGTGGTCGTGGGCGGCGGGTTCGGTGGGATGCGCGTCGTACGCGGGCTCCGTCGCGCCCCCGTGGACGTGACCCTGATCGACCGGCAGAACTTCTCGCTGTTTCAGCCGCTCGTCTACCAGGTCGCCACGGGGGCGCTGTCGGCGGCCGAGGTGGCGCCGCCGCTGCGGTGGATCTTCCGCCGCCAGCCGAACGCGCGCGTCGTCCTCGCCGAGGCCACCGGGTTCGACCTCGACGCCCGCCGGGTGACGCTCGGCCGGCTCGCGAACGGGGAGCCGGCCGACGCGATCGCCTACGACACGCTTGTCGTCGCCGGAGGCTCGCAGTACTCGTATTTCGGGCATCCGGAATGGGAGGCCCACGCGCCCCAGCTGAAGTCGATCGACGGCGCCCTCGACATCCGCACGCGCGTCCTGGGGGCGTTCGAGGCGGCCGAGGTCGAGCCGGACCCGGAGCGGCGGGCCGCGTGGCTCACGTTCGTCGTCGTCGGCGGCGGCCCGACCGGGGTCGAGATGGCGGGGCAGATCGCCGAGCTCGGCCGGGACACGCTGAAGCGCGACTTCCGCTCCGCCGACACCCGCGCGGCCCGAGTCCTGCTGGTCGAGGCGTCCGACCGCCTGCTGGGCGCGTTCCCCGAGTCGCTCTCGGCGCGCGCCGAGCGCGCGCTCGTGAAGCTGGGCGTGACGCCGGTCGTCGGCAAGACCGTGGTCGACGTGACGGCGACGGACGTCGCGATCCGCGATGCCGGCGGCGGTGTCGAGCGCGTGCCCGCCCGCACTGCGGTGTGGGCGGCCGGGGTGACGGCGTCGCCGCTCGCCGCCATGCTGGCAAAGGCGGCCGGCGTCGAGACCGATAGGGCCGGGAGGGTGTCCGTCGGCCCCGACCTGACCCTGGCGGGGCATCCCGAGGTGCTCGCGCTCGGCGACATGGTCGTCGTCCACGACGGGGACGGGAATGCCGTGCCCCTCCCCGGCCTCGCGCCGGTCGCGATCCAGCAGGGGCACTACGCCGCGAAGCTGATCTCGGCCCGGCTCGGCGGGCGGGCGCGGGGCGGCTTCCACTACCGCGACAAGGGCAACATGGCAACGATCGGCCGCTCGAAGGCGGTCGCCGACCTCAAGGGCCTACGCGTCTCCGGGTTCCCGGCGTGGTCGCTGTGGCTGGGCGTCCACCTGGCGTACCTGATCGGGTTCCAGAACCGCGTGCTCGTGCTGCTGCGCTGGTCGATCAGCTTCTTCACCCACGGCCGCGGCGCCCGGCGCATCCAGGACTGGGAGCCCGGGGCCGGCGGCGCCGAGCGCGGGCGCCACGCCGCGTGACGCGCGGCCGATGACTTCCCGCGCCGGCGCCGGTCATACCTGCGACCCCTCGTCCGCAGGAGGACAACGATGACGCAGACCGCCAGCCGCATCGGAGAGATCAGCCTCGTGATCGTCCCGTCGACGGATCAGGACCGGGCGATCGAGTTCTACGAGAAGGTGCTCGGCTTCGAGAAGCGCACGGACATCCCCTTCGGCGGCGAATACCGCTGGGTGGAGGTCTACCCGCAGAACGGCACGACCGGCATCGCCCTCGCGCCTCCGCGCCCGGGAGGGCCGACATCGGTCGAGACCGGCATCACGCTGACGACGGACGACATCGACGCCGCCCACGCCGAGATGCGCGCGCGCGGTGCGGACGTCGACGACGAGGTCTCCCGCATGGGCGAGCCCGTGCCGCCGATGTTCTGGTTCCGCGACCCGGACGGCAACACGCTGATGGTCGTCGAGCCCAGCTAGCTCACCGGCCGATTTGTGACGCCTGCTCGCGGGTACCGGTGGAGGGATGGCGATCAGCGATGTGAGCGGGCTTCGGATCGCCGTCGTGTGTCCGTACGCGATGGACGTTCCCGGCGGCGTCCAGAACCACGCCCACGGGCTGGCGGCCCACCTGCGCGCCTGCGGCGCGGCGGTCGATCTGTTCGCGCCCGGACGGAGCTCCCCGCAGGGCGCCGAGTTCGTCTCGATCGGCGCCGCCCAGGCGTTTCCCGACAACGGCTCCGTCACCCGCACCGTGATCGCGCCGTGGTCGCTGGCCCGGCTGGCCCGCCGGCTGCGGCGGGGCTACGACGTCGTCCACGCGCACGAGCCGATGCTGCCGCCGTGCATGACGGCGATCGCCGCGACGGATGCGCCGGTGGTGGCGACCTTCCACATGGCCGCGTCGGACGCCCGCTGGTACCGGCGGTTCCGGCCCTTCGTGCGCCGGGCCTGGAGGCGGATCGACGCTGCCATTGCCGTCTCGCCGCCGGCTCGCGACCTGGCCGCCTCCGTCCTTCCGGGCGACTACCGGATCGTCCCGAATGCGATCGAGACGCGGCCCGGCGGCCTGCCCTGGCCGAACGGCAACGGCCCGGGGAGCCGGAGCGCGACGGGGAACGGGGTCGCGCGGCTGCTCTACGTCGGCCGCGCCGACCCGCGCAAGGGCCTGGACGTGCTCCTGCAGGCGTTCCGGCGCATGTCCGTCCCCGCCCGTCTCGATCTGGCAGGGCCCGACCCCACCGTCACCGCGGACCCCGGCGTCCACGCCCACGGACACGTCTCGGAGCTGCGCCTGCGGGCGCTCCTCGAGGCCGCGGACGTCGTGTGCGTGCCGTCCCTGCGGGCGGAGAGCTTCGGCATCGTCATCGTCGAGGCGATGGCGGCGGGGACCCCCGTGGTTGCGTCGGACCTGGACGGCTATGCGGGCGTGTTGCCGGAAGACTGCGGGCGGCTCGTCCCGCCCGGCGACGCCGACGCGCTCGCGGGGGAACTGGAGGCGCTGCTCGCCTCGCCGGCGACCCTGCGGCGCATGGGCGACGCGGGCCGGCGCCGCGCCCGCGCCTACGATTGGGATGCCGTGCTCCCGAGCATCCTGGACATCTATGCCGAGGCGGCCGGGCACCGCCTCGCAGCCCGCGGGCGACGGGCCGCGTGAGGTTCCGCCCCCGGAACGCGCCGAGCCCGCTCCGCGAGGCCGCGATCGGCCTCGGGACGTACGCGGCGGCGCTCGCCGTCAGAAATGCCGTCTGGAGCCCGGCCGGCGGGGCCCGCGCGCGCCGGAACGCCGACCGCCTGATGCGGCTCGAGC
>JBKPMQ010000147.1:0-4244 GCA_046732235.1 Actinomycetota bacterium | reverse complement strand
GCTCGGACACGGGCACGGGGGGGCGCTCGGCATGGTGGTGGGTCGTCCCTGCGGCGGCCGTGCTCGCCGCGCTCGCGGCGGCTGCGGTCGTGCGCCACCGCCGGGCGGCGCCGCCCGGCCCTGACCGGGAGACGGCGGTTCTGACCGTGATGCCGGGCCTGGCCGCGCAGCATGCCGCCGGGGAGGGCGTCACCGTCGGCAGGGACGTCGAGGTGCGCGGGGTGATCTCCGCACGGCAGCGTTCGGGAAGCGATCGCCGCCTCCTGGTCGTCACGGAGTCCGGCCAGCGGCTCTGGGGGCCGGAACCGCAGGCGCTGCGAGACATCGAGGAGGGCGCGGACGTCGGGTTCGTCGCGGACATCCTCCCGGCGCCGGGGGGCGCAGCAGGGTTCGCGTTCTTCGCGCGGCCGCGAGACGCGCGCCCGCTGGGGCCGACCGCAGCCGGAGAGCCGGCGTTGCGGGCAGACCCCACCGCCGCCCCCGTCGCGGGACAGGCAGCCGATGCCGCCGTCCTGGCCCCGCGCCCGGGCGTCGATGAGCTTCTGCACGACCTCTCGCGAGCGAGCATCGGCATGACGTTCAACCAGTACGCCTCGAGCGCTCCCGGCGACATCGAGGGCGCCGCCGCGGTCCGGCTGGCGAACCTGCATGCCTATCTCGCCGGCAGGCGGGGTGCGGACATGCTGCTCGTCGCGGGCGCGGCGACCCATGGGGGCGCCCGCTGGTCCGGCATCGCCCTCACCTCCGAGCGCGAGCTCCTCGCGTGGGGAGAGCCGTTCAGAACCACCTGCGCCGAACGGTGCTGGAGCGATCCCGCCGGCGCCGCGGTCCACGACGTGCTCGCCGAGCTCGGCCTGGAACATCGCGTGATCCTCTGGAACGTCGTCCCGACCGTCCCGTACGCGACCACACGGCCCGGGGCGAGTCGTCGCCCGACCGCTGCAGAGATCGAGGCGGGTGCGCACTTCGTGACCCGCCTCCGCGCGCTGGTCGAGCCGCATCTCGTCGTGGCCGTCGGCAAGCTCGCCCACGACGTGCTCGGTGCCGAAGCGCCCCGGGTTCGCCATCCGTCGACGACCGCCCCACGCCTGTTCGCCGCGGAGCTCGAGGCGGTGCTCGGCCGCGGCGGCGACGAAGTGCGCGCGCTGCCTTTGCAAGGCCCCGAGCGGCTCGTCTAGCCGGAGAAGCTGACAGCTTCTCGCGACCACCGATTCCGGTTGTCCGGCGAGCGACCTATACGGTTGGGTGAAGCGCACCGCCGGCGAGGCGCGTACCATGGTCGCGATGGGGATGGACGAGCCGACGGCTCACCCTCTGCCGCCCGGCGCGGCGGCGCGCGAGCTCGCCGAGGAGCGGCGCCGCCGTCGGCCTGCGATCCGGGTCCACGCATCCCTGACCGCGGCGCTGGGGGCAACCGGCACAGTCCTCGTGCTTGCAGCGCTCGTGTTCGCGCCGGGGTGGCCGGTCTATCTGGCGATCGTCGCCGGTGTCGTCACCGGCATCGCCGCCGCCATGTGGGCTCGCCGCTGACCAGGCGCCGCAGTACGCCGCCTACTCCTCGTCACCGGCCGCATCCCGAAGCAGGCGCCGCTCCTCCTTCTCGGCCGCGATCGCCTGGCGATTCGCCGTCGCCGTCGCGATCGCGAACGTGAGCAGCGAGCTGCCGAACCAGGCCGCCACTGCCCATACCCAGCCACGCGAAGCCGCAGCTGCGGTCGCGATGACGATACCGCCCCCCGCCAGGGCCGCTGGTGCCGGCCAGCGCCACCCCGCTTCGGGCACTTGACGGTCGCGTGCCATAACCGGTCAGGGAAAACTACACCGCGAGCGTCTGCTGGTGGGTAAACTTTCCCACCGGCCGCCGCAGAACCGGTTGAGTGGATGCGTGGCAACTGGCGCTGATCCAGACGCTACCGACGTCAGGCGTGCTGCAGGCCAGCCCCTCGGTGTACGGCGGGCGGATGTACATCGGCTCGCTCTCGGGCCGGTTCTATGCGCTTCGACCTGTCGACGAGCAGGGTTGTATGGAAGCGGTCGCTGGGGAAGACCCCCGCCCTGACGTGCGCGTCGCGCGGCGTGATCTCGACCGCCGCGGTCGCTCCCGATCCGGCCACTGGCCAGCTCAACGTGTACGTGGGCGGCGGCGACGGCTACCTGTACGCGCTGTGCGCAAGCGACGGCGCGGTTGTCTCGAGGACGGTCGTCGGGCAACTGCCGTCCACCACGGTGAACGACTACTACAACTGGTCGTCGCCGACCGTGGTCGGCGGCGTCGTGTACGACGGCGTCTCCTCGCAGTGCGACAACCCGTTCGTCCCTGGCGGCGTGGAGGCATTCGACCGGTCGACCGGCGCGAAGACGCCGACTACGAGTCGATGCCGGCGGGAGCGGATGGGGGAGGCGTGTGGAGCAGCGTGGCGGCCGACGGAAGCACCGTCTCGGCAACGACGGGGAGCGCGTACAAGCCACCGGCCGAGCAGGGCGATTCCTACTCGATCGTTCAGCTCGATGCTGACACGCTTGCGAAGAAGGGCATCTGGACAGTGCCCGCCTCGACGCGCGGATTCGACGCCGACTTCGGCGCCTCACCGACCCTCTTCACAGCGAACCTGGGCGGTACGGCGACGGCGATGGTCGGGGCGTGCAACAAGAACGGCATCTTCTATGCCTTCAAGGCGGCGAACGTCTCCGCCGGCCCGGTGTGGCAGACCCAGATCGGGAAGGGGCAGGGTGGTGCCGGCGCCAGAGCGTGTCTGATGCGGCCATCTGGGACGGCTCGCGACCGTTCATCGGCGGCAACGCCACCACGATCGGCGGCACGGCCTACAACGGCTCGATGCGCGAGCTCGATCCGGCCACGGGGGGCGTTCATCTGGGAGACCGGCCTCGGGGCGAACATCCTCGGCAGCCCGTCGATCGACGGCGCCGGCGTGATCGCCGCGTCGACGTTCGACACGAGGTCGGGTGCGTCGAATGCGACATACCTCATCGACGCCGATACCGGCGCGATCCTGAAGACGCTGCCGCACAGCGCGGCGTTCCCCCAGCCGGTGTTCGTGGGATCGATGCTGCTCGTCGCCACCCAGCATGACGGCCTGCAGGTGTACGGGCCGTAGCGCCTCGATCTACGCGGCCCGGCTCGGCGTCGCGGCGGCCTGAAACTCCATGGTCGGAAGCGCGGGGTTCGTCTGCACCGCCTCGGCGAGCGTGGTGAACTGGAACGAGCGCAGCAGGGTGGACAGCCGGTCGGACGTCGTGTGCAGGTTCACGCGATGCTGGAAGCGCAGGCGGCCGGATGTCCTCACGACCGGCTGCCCGGGATCCAGCTCCCAGGGGTGCAGGTAGACGATGGCCGGCAGCCCGCGGGCGTTCGACTCGCGGATCAGCCGCTGCGTCAGCCAGAGCGGGTAGAGCCGAAGATAGCCGCCGCCGCCGAACGGCACCCGCCGCCCGAGGACGGATCGGGTCGAGAGCGGCGCCTCGACGATGGAGGCGCCGTTGGGCAGCCGTAGACGGTGGATGCCCGGAACGGCGTACCCGCCGATGCCGTACCGGCGTCGGTCGACCGGGTAGATGCTGGAATCGCACGTGATCCCGTGCGCCGCCAGACTCTCGAGCGCCCATTCGCAATCTGCCGAGATCGAGAAGTTCGACGCTCTGTGGCTGCGGACGACCCCGGCGCCGGCCTGCCGGAGCACCGCGAGCGACCGCCCCAGGTCACGCTCGAACCCGCCCCGGCCGAGCTCGGACACCGTCGAATGCGAGTACCCGTGCGTTCCGATCTCGTGCCCGTCGGCCAGGATGGCGGCGACGAGCTCCGGGCGCCGCTCGGCCACCCAGCCGAGCACGAAGAAGGTCGCCTTGACGTCGTGACGCCGAAGCGTCGCGAGGATCCGGCCGAGCGGCGTCCCGAGCCGGTGGGGCAACTCCTCCCAGTGCTCGGGCCGGATCGCCCCCCGCAGGTTATGGGCGTGGAACCAGCACTCGACGTCGAACGAAAGGACGTTAGCCGGCACGCCTGTTGTGCTGCTCGGCGAGGATCGGCTCGAGCGCATCCTCCTGCAGATCGGACGGAGGGCGGCAGCCGCACATGTACCTGGCGGTTTGCACCACGACCCGGGTGTCCGCCGCCGGCCAGCGGCAGGTGCTGCCGAGGACGAGCTCCCGGTAGCGCGCGTCCAGCTCGGCCTTCGCGCGGATGCTCGCCATCGAGTGGTCGTATCCTACGAGGACCTGGCTCACCC
>JBKPMQ010000146.1:0-6137 GCA_046732235.1 Actinomycetota bacterium | reverse complement strand
GGGCTCGGCCTCGAGATCATCGGGCGCATGTTCCCGGGCTTCACGCTCTGCGAGGCGGATCCCGGCACGCGCGTCACGATCCGCACGCCCGCCTCCTGAGCCGCCGTGCCCGGACCGCGCTCCGTTGACGGTTTCTGCGATGATGCCGCCGTGGAGCGCGAGCGGGAGCAGGAGCGCGAGCTGCGGCGGTGGGCCGGCGCGCTGGCCGGCGCCCGGGAGGCCGACCGGCGGGCGATGGGCCGGGCGATCCTGATGCTGCTCGAGCGGATCGACGGCCTCCGCGCCGAGTTGGAGCGGCGCCCGGCCGAGCCGGCTCCTGCCGTCGAGGCGCCAACTCCCGTCCCCGAGGCGGAGGCGTCGCTTCCGGACGACGACCCGGACGAGGACACCATGGTCGTCGGCCTGCGGGAGCGCCTGCGGGCCGTCACGCACCGCAACCACGGCTGAACCGGGGTCAGACCCCGAACGTCGGCCGTGACAGTTCCGCTGCACTTCCGTTCGGGGTCTGACCCCGAACGTCGGCCGTGACAGTTCTGTGGCACTTCCGTTCGGGGTCTGACCCCAAGCTGGTGGCTCCGAGCGACCCACGCGCCGCCCGGAGCCCAGTCGCGCCGAGTCGTCCTTGCGTGGTTCCTCCTGCTGTGGCTCGGCTGCGCACGCGTCGAGCGAGCCCCCTCCGGCGGGCAACCGCGGCTCTCTCGACGATGGCCGGATTCCCACCGGCGTCCCCCTTCTAACGCGGCGGATCGGCGGCGTCTGCGCCACGGATGGCGGGTAGGGTTGGCGGCATGACCGATTCCCACCGCCTGCAGCCCAACCGTCCCGCCGAGACCAGCTACGCCGGGGTCGGAGTCACCTTCGGCCGTGTGCCCCTGGCGCTCGACCCCGCCAGCCTCGCCGGCGCGGACGTCGCCATCCTGGGAGCGCCGTTCGACGAGGGGGTGTCGTACCGGCCCGGGACGCGGTTCGGGCCGCGCGCGATCCGGATGGCCGAGGACGTCGCCTTCCCGATCGACCGCCCGCACATGGAGCTCGGCATCGACCCCTACGCCGAGCTCGATATCGTGGACTACGGCGACATCGAGGTGCGCTCCGCCGACCTGGGCCGCTCGCACGAGCTGCTGCAGAAGGGCGTGTCCGAGATCCTGGCCGCCGACGCGATCCCGGTCGTGCTGGGGGGCGACCACTCGCTCTCGATGCCGGTGCTCGCGGCCCTGGCCGAGCGCTTCGGAGCGGACGGCTATTCGGTCATCCACTACGACACGCATGCGGACACCGGCGACTACGAGGGCGAGGCGCCGCACGGCACCCCGTTCCACCACGCCGTCCGCGACGGGCATCTGGACGGGCACAACATCGTCCAGGTGGGGCTGCGCGGCGCGTGGCCGTTCCCCGAGGACTTCGAGTGGATGCGGAGCGTCGGCTTCCGCTGGCACACGATGGGGGAGGTGGTCGAGCGCGGCATCGCCGCCGTCACGAAGGACGCGATCGCCCACGCCCGCTCGCGCGCGCCGCGCACCTACCTCACCGTCGACATCGACGTGCTGGATCCGGCGTTCGCGCCCGGCACGGGCACCGCCGAGCCCGGCGGCCTCATGACCCGCGAGCTCCTGTGGGCGGCGCGGACGGTCGCGTCGCAGGTCGACCTGTGCGCGATGGACCTCGTCGAGGTGTCGCCGCCCTACGACCCCACGGGCATCACCGCGATGGCCGGCCACCGCGTCGTGCTCGAGACGCTCTCGGGCATCGCGCTTCGCAAGAGCGGCCGCGAGGCCCGTCCCGAGCGGCCGTGATCGAGGCCGAGGCCCGCGACCGTGTCGCGGAGATCCTGCGCGACCTCGACCGGGTGTAAGCTGGTCCGATGGGTGGGTACGGCGAGACGTACCGCCGGTGGCAGCGGGATCCCGAGGCGTTCTGGCTCGAGCTCGCGAGCGCGGTGGCGTGGGAGCGCGAGCCGGGCGCGGCGCTGGACGCGACAGGCGCACCGTTTTACCGGTGGTTCTCGGACGGCCGCCTCAACATGTGCTTCAACCTGCTCGACCGGCACGTCCGCGACGGACGCGGCGAGCAGGCGGCGCTGATCTACGACAGCCCGGTGACGGGGCAGGTGCGCGCGTACACCTACCGGGAGCTCATGGACGAGACCGCGCGGGTGGCGGGAGCGTTTGCGCGCCTCGGCGTCGGGCGCGGCGATCGGGTGGTCATCTACATGCCGATGGTGCCGGAGGCGGTCATGGCCATGATGGCCTGCGCGCGGCTCGGGGCCATCCACTCGGTCGTGTTCGGCGGGTTCGCCGCCAGCGAGCTCGCGTCGCGCATCGAGGATTGCCGGCCCAAGCTGATCGTGGCCGCATCCTGCGGGATCGAGCCGTCCCGGATCGTCGAGTACGGGCCGCTGCTGAACCGCGCGCTCGAGATCGTCGGCGGCGACCCTCCCCGCTGCGTCATCCTTCAGCGCCCTGAGCACGAGGCGGCGCTCGTCGACGGCCGGGACGTCTCCTGGGGGCAGGCGCTGGACGGGGCCGAGCCGGTCGGATGCGTGCCCGTCGAAGCGACCGATCCGCTGTACATCCTGTACACCTCGGGCACGACCGGCCTGCCGAAGGGCATCGTCCGCGATACGGGCGGGTACGCCGTGGCGCTCAAGTGGTCGATGGCGGCGATCTACGGCGCCGAGCCGGGCGACGTCTACTGGGCGGCGTCCGACATCGGCTGGGTGGTCGGCCACTCCTACATCGTCTACGGGCCGCTTCTGCAGGGCTGCACCACCGTCCTCTACGAGGGCAAGCCGGTCGGCACGCCCGACGCGGGTGCGTTCTGGCGCGTGTGTGCGGACTACGGGGTGGACGTGTTGTTCACCGCTCCCACGGCGATCAGGGCGATCAAGCGGGACGACCCGCGCGGCGAGCACGTGCGCCATCACGACCTGTCGCGGCTGCGCACGCTGTTCCTGGCCGGCGAGCGGTGCGACCCCGACACGCTGGCGTGGGCCGAGCGAAGCCTGGGCCGGCCCGTGATCGACCACTGGTGGCAGACCGAGACCGGGTGGCCGATCGCCGCCAACTGCGTCGGCCTCGAACACCTCCCGGTGCGACCCGGCTCCTCCGCGAAGGCGGTCCCCGGCTACGACCTGCGGGTGCTCGACGAGCAGGGCGACCAGGTGGCCGCGGGGGAGATCGGCTCGCTCTGCGTGAAGCTGCCGCTGCCGCCCGGTTGCAGCCCGACGCTGTGGGGCGGCGATCAGCGCTGGGTCGACGCCTACCTGTCGCAGTACGACGGCTACTACCTGACGGCCGACGCGGGTTACATCGACGACGACGGCTACGTGTACGTCATGAGCCGCACGGACGACGTCATCAACACCGCCGGCCACCGCCTCTCCACCGGCGCGATCGAGGAGGTGCTGGCCGGGCACCCGGATGTCGCCGAGTGCGCCGTCGTCGGGATCGCGGACGACCTCAAGGGCCAGGTGCCGATCGGCCTCGCCGTCCTGAAGGCGGGCGTCGAGCGTGGCCACCCGGAGATCGTCGCAGAGCTCATCGCCCGCGTCCGGGACGAGATCGGCCCCGTGGCGTCCTTCAAGGCCGTACGCATCGTGAACGCGCTCCCGAAGACGCGCTCCGGCAAGATCCTGCGCGGCACGATCCGCAAGATGGCGGACGGCGAAGAGTGGCGCATGCCCGCCACCATCGAGGACGCGACGGTGCTGGACGACCTCGGCCGGGTCCTGACCGATATGGGCCGCGCGCCGTCGGCCGCGACCGGCGGCTGACGATCGCGAGCTACGACGTCGGCGCCTGAGCCACGGCGGCCGCGTGGCACTCGGCGTCGATGCAGAGCCGGGTGCGGTCGCGGTCGAGGCACATGACCCCGACGTACGTGCGGCCGTCGTCGCCGAGCACGATCACCCGCCGGTCCGCGTCGTCGCGTAGGCCGGCGACGACATCGCCGACGCGGTCCGAGGCGGCGACGACGGGCGGCCGTGCCGCCGCGACGCCGGCGATCGGGTCGTCGTCGTCGGCGCCCTCGAGATCGTCGCGGCCGACGGCCCCGGCGTAGGCGTCGCCGTCGAGCAGCGGGATCAGCCGCACCGAGCCGGAGGCGAAGATCGCCCGGCCCTCCGCGACGGTGGCGTCGGCCGGCAGCTCCTTCCCCCGCACGGTGACGACCTCGCCGGCGGTGCGGTCGAGGAGGTCGGCTACGTGTCTGTTTACGGTGCTGCTCACCGGGATCGGCTCCGGCGCCGTGGCGCTAGCTGACCCGGAGTGTACTGATCGGCGAGAAGCCGGACGCGTTCTTGATCGCCTTGTCGCGGAGCCGCGCCCGCAGCTCGTACGTGCCCGTGCGGGCCGGGGTGAAGGTCACGAAGGTCGTGGTCACGTCGGTCTTGAGCCATGCCCACTTGCTCGCGCCCGGGCGCAGGACCTCGACGTCGGCCACCCATCCGCGCCGGTGGGTGCTCGCCACCTGGAAGGAGGTCGCGGTGTTCACGTGCGCCGTCTTCGGGACGTTGCACATCTTCACCTTGACGACGCCCTTCTGGGACGTGTTTGCGGTCGAGTGGTACGGGAACGAGCCCGCGGACCAGAAGGCGAAGGAGTACGTGCCGGATGACTTCACCTGCGACTTCAGGAGCGGGAGCCCGCCGGTCGACGTCACCGACGCCGTGGCGCCGTTCCACTGCCAGTGCACCGTCGTCCCGGGCGTGTTCGTCGTCAGCGTCGCCGGCGAGAAGCCGCCGCCCATGATGAGGACGGTCGGAACGATCTGCGGCAGGCACGGCGGCGGCTGGACGGCCGGCGCGGCCATCGGAGCGGCAACGGCCGCCGGGACGGCCACGAGCGCGGCGGCGATCGCGGCGGCGGCCCTGGCGAGACGCGAGACCCATGTGCGGGTGGGAAACATCTGTCTCACCGTAGGTGGTAACCGGTGTCCTGTCGAGGCCTGCTTCGGCGCGTCGAGCGCCGGCGGGGACTGTCCCGTCGGGGACAGTCCCCATCCCGCGCGCTCTAGCCGGTCGGCGCCGGGGCCGACGGGTCGTTCTGCCAGAGGCCGAACTCGTTGCCATGCGGGTCGGTGCACGTCGCGAACCAGCCCATCTGCGGGACGGGCATCGCGTCGCTGGCACTGCCGCCGAGCTCCTTCACGCGGGCGGCGCCGGCGTTGATGTCATCGACGCTGAAGTAGGCCCGCGTACCCCGCTTGCCGGGCTCCATGTTCGTGATCGCGCCGCCGGTCTGGTCGCTGACCCGCGTCATGTGGTACTCGGACGGGCCGGGGTACGACTCGAACGTCCATCCGAACAGGCCCCCCCAGAACTCGCGGCTCGCGCCGGTGTCGTCCGCGGGGATCTCGATGTGCACGATTTCGCCGGGCATCCCTCTCCTCTCGTCCGTGTCCGGGCGGGCGTGGCCCCGCCCCGCTCGGAGACTATGACCGCTGGGAACGAGAATTCTCATCGCAGGCGCGCGCGTAGCCGGCTCACGAGCGACGGCGGCCGCGGCTGGGTCGCCAGCCACTCGTCGCGAAGCGGCATCCGGCCCTGCTCCCGGGCGGCGATCACGCACTCGGTGTGCGCGTGCCGGCGGCGGTCGGCGTCACCCTCGGGCGCGATCAGCAGGTGGTCCGCCATCGCATGCAGCCGGTAGCCGCAGAGCGGGCAGCGGTACGTGGCCGCCTTCCGGCTGCGGGCGGGGCGGACGGCCCACCAGCGCGCGGCATCCGGCTTCGCCATCCCCGCATGATGGCCCACGGCAGCTACCGTCCGTTCCGATGCCGTCCTCATCCGAAGCCGCGACGCCGGAGGCCGAGGCCGAGCGCCTCTACGGGCTCGAGCCCGAAGAGTTCATCGCCGCCCGCGACGCAGCCGTGAAGTCGCTCCGCGGCGACGGCCACCGGGCCGAGGCAGCGGCGGTGGCCAGGCTGCGCAAGCCCAGCGTGGCGGCCTGGGTGGTGAACCGGCTCGCCCGCGACGAGGCGGATCTGATCGAGGCGCTGCTCGACGCCGGGGCGAAGCTGCGCGAGGTGCAGCTCGCCGGCGCGGCCGCGCCCGAGCTGCGCACGGCGATCGAGGCCGAGGCGGAGGCGCTCGACGCGCTCATGCGCCCCGCGAGCCGGGTCGCCGCGCGGTCCGGCTC
>JBKPMQ010000145.1:0-4555 GCA_046732235.1 Actinomycetota bacterium | reverse complement strand
AGGCCCACCTGCTGCGGATCATCGACAAGATCATCAGCCGCATCGGCCGCCGCATCGACGAGTCGTCGCCGTACGTGGACGCGCGCCTGCCCGACGGCTCGCGCGTGAACGCGATCATCCCGCCGCTCGCGGTGCGCGGTTCCTCGCTCACGATCCGGAAGTTCCGCCGTGACCCGTTCACGATGGCGGACCTGATCAAGTTCGGCACCCTCACCCACAAGTCCGGCCAGTTCCTGGAGGCGTGCGTCCGCGGCAAGCTGAACATCCTCATCTCGGGCGGTACCGGGTCGGGCAAGACCACCACTCTGAACGTGCTCTCCGCCGCCATCCCGTCGGACGAGCGCATCATCACCGTGGAGGACGCGGCCGAGCTCCAGCTCAAGCAGGATCACGTGATCACGCTCGAGTCGCGGCCGGCCAACATCGAGGGCAAGGGCCAGGTAACGATCCGCGACCTCGTCCGCAACACCCTGCGAATGCGCCCCGACCGGATCATCGTCGGCGAGTGCCGCGGCCCCGAGGCCGTGGACATGCTCCAGGCCATGAACACCGGCCACGACGGGTCGCTCACCACCGTCCACGCCAACAACCCGCGTGACGCCCTGGCCCGCACCGAGACCCTGGTGCTGACCGCAGGCGTCGAGCTTCCGCTCCGGGCCATCCGCGAGCAGATCTCGAGCGCGTTCGACCTGATCGTCCAGGTATCCCGCCTGGTCGACGGCACCCGCCGCATCACCCACGTCACCGAGGTGCTGCGGATGGAGTCGGACGTGATCGCGCTGCAGGACATCTTCATCGCCAAGCCCGTCGAGGACGGCGCGGCGAACCAGGACGCCGGCCACCGGCTGCTCGGTCCCCTGAGCTGCACCGGGCTCAAGCCCCACTTCCTGGACAAGATGGCCTCGAACGGCGTCAACCTGCCACCGAACTTCTTCCAGGACGAGATGGGCGACCGCGCCGCGTCGCCGATCTTCGGCCGGGCGGTCGGACAGTGATGCCCCGCCGCAGCCTGCGCACGCTGCTGCTCGTTTCCGTCGCCGCCTTGGCGGTGGCCGCGCCGGCGGCGGCGTCCGCCCCCAGCCTGACCATCAAGAAGGTCGACACCAGCGCGTGGCCGACGGTGAAGGTGACGGCGGAGACGCCCGATCCGAGCCTGACGCCCGACCTGCAGGTGACCGAGAACGGCCAGCCGGCCGCGAACGTCCACCAGGGGGCGGCGGCCCGGTCCGCCGTCGCGCTCGTCATCGACACCTCCGGCAGCATGAAGGGCCAGAAGCTGGCCGACGCCATCGCCGCGGCGACCACGTTCGTTCAGGGCACCCAGTCGAACGACTCGCTGGGCGTCTACGGGTTCGGCTCCAAGCCGTACATCTCCGTGGCCCTGCCGGCCGACTCGGCCACCGCGGCCGGCGGCATCGCCAACCTCGCGACCGACCCCACGCCGGGCACCGCGATCTACGGCGGCGTCAAGGAGGCGGCCGACGCGCTGGCGGCGACCCACGCCGACCGCAAGGCGATCGTCCTGCTCACCGACGGGTCGTCCGATCACGACTCGGCCACCATCGACCAGGCGATCTCCGCCGCCAGGGCGGCCAACGCGGCCATCTACGCGGTCGGCGTCGAGGGGTCGGCCAACGGCCAGGCGGCGCTCAGGACGCTCGCCCACGAGACGAACGGGCAGTTCCTGCAGGCAACCAACCGCCAGGCCCTGATCGCCGCGTACGGCAACATCTCGGCCGCGATCGGCGGGACGTTCACGTTCACGTACCACAGCCTCGTTCCCAAGGGCAGCCCGATCCACCTGACCATCAGCGTGCCCGGCCTTGCCGCCGTGCATGCGACGGCCACGGCTCCGGGCACGGCCGCGGCTCCCGGCAGCGCCTCGAAGCCGCTGATCCACATGCCCACGTCCGCCGCCGGCCGGGCCGGCGTCGCCCTGGGCGCGGCGATCCTGGTGCTCTTCGGGACGCTCATGCTGCTCTCGTCCAAGACCGGCGTGACCGTCAACAAGCGCATCGCGGCCTACACCGAGCCCAAGAAGCGGCCGCTGGAGATCCCCGGCGTCAGCCAGCCCAAGGTGAGCATGCTGAGCCAGCTGTTCATCGCGACGGAGAAGATCGCCGGGTCGTTCAACTACTGGCAGAAGATGGCGTTCCGGCTCGAGCAGGCGGACCTCCCGCTGCGCACGGCGGAGGTCGTCTACATCCAACTCGGCGCCGCACTGTTCCTGGGCGTGGTCGGGCGGTTCCTGATCGGCCTGAACGGCTTCCTCGAGCTGATCCCGCTCGCGGTGGGCGTCGCCCTGCCGTCCCTGTTCGTGCGGTTCATGGCCCGCAAGCGCCTGAACGCGTTCGAGGCGCAGCTGCCCGAGACGCTGATCACCCTGGCCGCGTCGCTCAAGGCCGGCCATGCCTTCAACTCGGCGCTCGCGAGCGTCGTCAAGGAGGGCGCGGAGCCCACCTCGAAGGAGCTCTCGCGGGTGGCCCAGGAGATCCAGCTCGGCATGGCGTCCGAGGCGGCGCTGGAGGCGATGGCCAAGCGGATGGACTCGACGAACTTCGGGTTCGTGGTCATGGCCGTCAACATCCAGCGCACGGTCGGCGGCTCGCTGGCGGAGATCCTGGACATGGTGGCCGACACGGTCCGCCAGCGCCAGCAGTTCAGCCGCAAGGTGAAGGCCCTGACCGCCCAGGGGCGGATGTCCGCCTACGTGCTCCTGGCGATGCCGTTCCTCATGGGCCTCGCCATCTTCGCCCTCAACCCGGGCTACATGTCCATCCTGTTCACCTCGACGGCCGGCAAGGTTCTCATCGCCGTGTCGCTGGTGATGATGGCGATCGGCGGCGTGATCATCCGCAAGATCGTCTCCTTCAAGGGGTAGCCGAATGACTCTCATCATCCTCGCCGTCGGCCTGCTCGCGGCCGCCACGTACCTCCTCCTGTCCGGGCTCACCGTCCGCCAGCGCGAGGTCGCCGTGGCCCTGCGCAAGGCCAAGCGCTACGGCGTCCAGACGCAGCGCGAGGTGGAGACGCGGCGGAGCGTGAACGACCGCATCGTCGGCCCCCTGACGCACAAGGTCGCCGCGGTGACGAGCAAGTTCCTGCCCCGCACCGACCCGAACGTGATCGCCAACCGGCTCATGGCCGCGGGCCTGGCCCGCTCCATGTCGCCGCAGCTGTACCTGGCGCTCAAGGGCGGCCTGGTCTTCATGGCCGTCGCGCTCGGCGGGATCATCCTCATCTCGGGCGCGATCCCGCCCGCCCTGGGCATGCTGGTCGCCCTGGGCGGCAGCGCCATCGGCTACATCGCCCCGGACTTCTTCGTCAACTCCCGCACCCGCCTCCGCCGCGAGACGATGCAGGTGGAGCTGCCGAACGTGCTCGACCTGCTGTGCGTGTCGGTCGAGGCCGGGCTCGGGTTCGACGCCGCCGTGGCCAAGCTCTCCGAGCGCATGACGGGCCCGCTGGTGGACGAGTTCGGGCTCGTGCTCCACGAGATGCGGATCGGCGAGAGCCGCTCCGAGGCGCTCAAGAACCTGTCCGACCGCGTGGACGTCCCGGAAGTGTCGCAGTTCTGCCGCGCCATCATCCAGGCCGACCAGCTCGGCATCGCGCTCTCCCGCATCCTGCGGGTGCAGTCCCACGACATGCGCGTGCGGCGCCAGCTCGCCGCCGAGGAGAAGGCGATGAAGGCGCCGGTGAAGATGCTCTTCCCGACCGTGCTCTTCGTCTTCCCGTCGATGTTCGTTGTCGCGCTCGGCCCCGCCGCGCTGAACCTGATGCAGACGTTCTCCGGCGGCAAGTAGCCGGCCTTCGTCGAGGCGAGCCCGGGGGCCAGGCCCTGCCTTCAGGCGGGGCCTGGCCCCGTTCGTTCGAGCGGCACTGGTACCCTTCGCTTTCGCTGGCGACGTGGCCGAGTGGCTTAGGCAGCGGCCTGCAAAGCCGCGTACACCGGTTCGACTCCGGTCGTCGCCTCTATCTGGCTCTGAGAGCGGGTTCTACTCATCTTCTGGAACGGAACGATTCGCGGCGAGTAGGCGCAGCACTTCGGCGAGGTCGCCGACGTCGAGGTGCGAGTCCGGATCGGACGAACCCCAGAAACGCCGACGGCCCCCGCTACCAGACGGGAGCCGTCGCCCCAACCACTCCCACCAGAAGCCGAACATCGTGACTTCCTGGTCATCCCTCGCGGACGGCCGAAACCGTCACGACCCAACCCCCCACGATCAGCGTGGAACTGACCGCGAGGAATCCCAAGTCCCAGCTCAGCGGCCCGCCGAGATCGTCGCGGACGTGGTGGATGCCGAGGATGTGGTGGTTTATGACTCCTTCGACCACATTGAACAGTCCGAATCCCGTCAAGATCCAACCGAACAAGGCTTGGCCATTGATCGCCCAGCGCCAGTCAGTCGATCGTCGCCACAGAATCCAGATTCCGGCCACGACGGCCAGCCACGTCGCAGCATGAAATACGCCGTCTGCCAACGTGTTGTCCTCGAAGCCCCCGATCGTCGTCGTCGGGTAGTCGCCCTCGCTGCTCAGCATGTGGTGCCAC
>JBKPMQ010000144.1:0-9505 GCA_046732235.1 Actinomycetota bacterium | reverse complement strand
GGGTAGAACTGCTCGGTCAGGACGCTGGAGGCGACGACCACCGCAACCAGGCCTGCGCCGATCGCCGTCTGGAGCGACCGCGCCCCGACCGTGCACCGTGGCGCACGCAGCTCCCGCCAGGCGAGGCCGATGAATCCCAGGAACAGCAGGATGCCCGGAAACCCGAGCTCGGCGAGGATGTTCAGGTAGGTGCTGTGCGTCGTCTGGATGCCACGCAGGAAGTCGTACGGCGGGCCGAAGGCGGGGAAGTAGGTCTCGTAGTCCCCCGGACCGACGCCCAGCACCGGCGCGAAGCGAAACTCCGCGACGGCGATGTGCCAGTAGTGCAGCCGCGATGCGGAGTTCGCCGCCTCGACGGCTGCCCGGGTCGGAGCCGTCTCGCCGAGCAGGCCCGTCCCCCACGCCCCCACCGCGACCAGCGCGACTCCGAGGAGCACCGCCACCGTCCGCACGCTGCCGAGCGGCACCCTGCGTGTGGCCACCAGCCAGACGACGGCGACGAGCAGGCCGACCGCCGCGCCTCGCGAGAGCGTCGAGGCGATGGCAACGGCGATCACCGCCGAAGCGGCCAGCGCGATGTGGCGGCGCATGCCCGTGCCCGCGGACGCCGCCCGCCAGAGCGCGAGCGGGAGCACCGCGGCGAGCAGGAACGCGAAGTCGTCGGCACCGGCCAGCGGGCCGGCGGCCCGGCCCGTCCCGCGGGCCACGTACTGCAGGACGCCGATGCCCGCGGCGATCGTCGCGGCGACCACGGCGACGTCCACGATTCGCTCGAGGTCGGCGCGGCTGCGGCTCGCCTCCTGGAAGATCAGGAAGAACAGCACGGCGTACATCAGATACCGGCTCGCGCTCACGACGTGGTCCAGGGTCGCGCCCGCGGCCACCGCGGAGACGAACGCCCAGACCACGAGCGCCGCCAGCGCAACCATCGGCAGGCACAGGCGGGGGCGTTCACGGCGGACGACGGCGGCGATCGCCCAGAAGGCGAAGGCGAGGACGCCCAGCGCCTTCTCGGAGCTCGAGATGCCCGCGTTTCCCGGCAGGTAGGCCTTGAAGAAGAAGCTGACGACCAGGAGGAGCAGGGGGACTTGCACCCAGCGGATCCGGATCGGGCGGTGGGCGACCATCCCGCCTAGACCGGCGCCGCGGGCGCCGGCAGTCCCAGCAGCGCCGCGTATCGGGCGGCCACCGGCCCGGGCTCGTATCGTGAGATGGCCGACGGCGGGAGCGGTGACGGGGGCCGGTCCAACGTCGACAGTATGGCGGATGCCAGCGCCCCGGCGTCTCCGACGGGCACGAGCGTCCCGTACCGCCCGTCGCCCAGGATTTCGCGCGGGCCCGCCTTGCAAGCGGTCGACACGCCGGGGACGCCGCGGACGAGCGCCTCGATCAGCACGGTCGGCAACCCCTCCCAGCGAGAGGATAGGACGAACGCCGCCGCGCGACGAAACTCCGGGTAGGGATTCGGGACGAATCCCGGGAGCGTCAGGTCGTCCGCGACGCCGAGTCGCCGCGCCTCGGCCTCGATCGCGGCCCGCCCCTCGCCCTCCCCGAGGATCACGAGGGCGCATCGCCGCTGCGCCCGCACGAGGGCGAACGCCCGGACGAGGGTGACGTGATCCTTCTGCTCCGTCAGGCGCCCGACCGAGAGCAGCATGGGGACACGCCCGGGTGCGAGCCCGGCGGCCGGCTCGCAGGCCCTGTCCAACAGGGACCGCACATCCACGGGGTTGTAGATCACGTGAATGCGGCGTTGCGGGATGCCCGTCGCCTCGGACAGGTCTCGCCGGACCCCGGTGGAGACCGCGACGACTTCTGCCGTTGCGTAGAGCGGCGCAGTGAGCCGTGTGCCGATGCGTTCACCCAGGTGCCGCCGCTGCGGAGGAAGGTGTTCCGTCACGACGACGCGGGTACCGGTGCAGGCAACGCGGGAGGCGACGATCGCAGCGACGTTCGTATGGGTCAGCATCGAGATCAGGCCGGCAGGCCGTGCGTGACGGAGATAGCGCACCAGCGGCGGGAGAGCCGTCGCCATCCGGGATGCGTTCAGATCCACGACCCGCACGTTCGGGGGCACCGATGCGCGCAGCTCGCCCACGGGCCGGCATGCGACGAGGTCGACGTCGAGGGCATCCCCCAGAGCTCCGGCGAGCGTGAGCCCGATCCGCTGCGCCCCGCCGCCGACGAATGCGGGGACGAGGACCGCGCAGCGCGTGCCCGGCCGCCGGTCATCCCCGAGCTGAACCGGCCGGCGGCTCAGGCGCACCGCGGGGGAGACTGCGGCCTGCAGACAACCGAAAGACGTGCCTCTGCTACGCTCTTCACAAGGCAGCCCACCAGCGGTCCCTCCCCTCTGGTGGGGATGGATTTCGAGGGCCCGGTGCAGGCACGAGCCCAGCCGTCGAGTCTAGCAGCCCTACAGATGAGGGTGGAGAGATGAAGGTGTACGTTGACGCGGAGGACGACGCCGCTCTGCCCGAGCGGCACTTCCGCGCCGACTGTCCTGCGCTGCTGGGCCGGCCGGTCGAGGAGCGCGACTCCACCGACCCGCGGCCGACGCGTCGATGCGGGGCCGGCTGCTGGGCTCAGTACGAGCGCGACCGCAGGCGCCGCGACGGCGGGGCGGCCGGGGTCTCCTCCGTTCGCAACGCGATCGTCCAGCCGGTGGTTCGTCAGAAGTGGTTCTTCGCCGGCGTCGTCGCGGTGCTGCTCGCGCTCGCGCTCTTCGCGGTCTCCCAACGCAACCATCTGTACCAATCCCGCGCGACCGTCTCGGTATACCCGCGCAGGGGCGTCCCGCTGTTCTCGGGCTACCAGGACTACAGCTCGGTCGTCCTGGGGACGTACGCACAGCTCCTGCAGAGCAGGAACTTCCTGGCCGGGATCTCGCACGACCTTCCGTCACATCCGCCACCCGATAGCATCAAGGGTCACGTCACCGTCGCTCCGGTCGCGAACACGACCGTCCTGAACCTGACGGCCCATGCATCATCGGCCACGTTCGCGAGCGAGCTCGCCGAGGTCTCGGCGAGGCATCTCAGCGACGCGATCACCCGCAGCCCGCAGTTCCAGGCCCTCATCACGCAGACCGCCACGCCGTCCAGGCGGCCGCTGGGCCCCAGCTCCGCGTTGCTGATCGCGGGGTCGGTCCTCGCCGCCCTGCTGTTGGGCCTCGTGGCGGTGGTCGTGCGCGACCGCATCTCCGGGTTCCTGCGCGGCCCGAACGAGGTGGCGGCAGCGGTCGGCGCGCCGGTGTGGGGCGCGATCCCCGCGGCCTCCGCGCTGCAGCGCCGCGACGTGCTCATGGCCGAGGGGGAGGAGACCATGGCGGTCGCCGGCGCATTCGAGTCGCTGGCATCGAATCTGCTGTCGGTCGACAATCCCTCCGACCTGCGGGTCGTCGCCGTGGCGGGCCTGGACGGCGACGCGCGGGCCGTCGCCGCCGTCGCCGCCAACCTCGGGTGGGCGCTGAGCGACCTCGGCGAACCGACCACGCTGGTCGACGTGAACGTCGTCCAGCCGCGGCTCCACACGCTGCTCGAGACGGACATCTGGGAGGGCTTCTCCGAGCTCGGGCTCGACCCGGACGACGACGCGACGCCGACGCCGCTTCCGACCAGCTACGACGGCCTGACGGTGATCCCCGCCGGCGCGGCCGCGGTGGGCGCGGCCGGCCGCCGCCGGGCCCTGGCGCGGGTGCTGCGATGGCAGGGCCGGCGGGCAGCCCGGTGGTGCATTCTCTGCATGGGTCGTCTCGACGACGACGGGACGGCCTCGCTGCTGTCCCAGCGGGTGGACGGGCTGGCGCTCGTCGTATCCGCGTCGCACACCCGTGAGGCCGTCGTCGCGGACATGTGCGCGCGCGTCCGTGCTCTTGGCGTTCCGCGGGTGGGTCTGGTGGTCACGGACGTCCCCGGACGGGTGGCGCGGTCGTGGAACGTCGGATTCGTCGACCCGCCGCCGGCGCTTGCCGCCCAGACGGCAGTCTCGGACGACGGGCTCCGCGCCGACCCGTAGGGCGCGCGACGTCCGACCGGCAGGGGAGCCGATGCTCGAGATCGACGTCATTCGCACGGAGGCCGACTTCGCCGCCGTCGAGCGGGAATGGGACGTGCTCGTCGGCGGCATGCCGCGTCCCAGCCCCTTCCTGACGCACGCGTGGGTCGCCGCGTGGCTGCGTCATTACGGCGTCGCGCATGACATCTGCATCCTGGTGGCGCGCCGGGACGGACGTCTCGCCGCGGCGCTCCCGCTGGTGACGACGCGGACGGGATGGCTCCGACGGCTCGAGTTCGTCGGCGGCGCCCAATCGGCGCTGGCAGACCTCCTGCTCGCCGCCGGCGACGAGGCTGCGGGCAGGGCGCTGGTCGAACGTGCGCTCCGACTGCCGCACGACGTTGCCGACCTCTACGGCCTGCCGGGAGGGAGCCGGCTCGCGCAGCTCGGCAGCGGCCTGCGGCTCGTCGAGCGCGACGAGGCGCCGGTGCTCGACCTCTCGGCGCCCTGGGAGACGCTGTACGCGACCAAGATCTCATCGCGGGCCCGCAGCCTGCACCGGCGCCGGCGCCGGCAGCTGCAGGAGCTCGGCAACCTCGACGTCGTCGTCGCGCGAAGTCCTGCCGACCTGCCGGGGGCGCTCGAGGACGCCTTCCGCCTGCACGCGATGCGGCGGGCCGACCTTCCCGACGACTCCGGCTTCACGACGGCGCAGGGAATCGCGTTCCACCGCGACGTCATCGTCGGGCTGGCCGCGGCGGACGTCGCGCGCATCGTCCTCATGCGGCTCTCGGGCCAGGCGGTCGCGTTTCACTACTACTTCGCGCTGGCCGGCCGAATGTATGTCCACTGCCTGGGCTTCGACCCCGAGTTCGCCCGGTTCTCCCCGGGCCTCCTGACCACCCTCGACACCGTGGGCTTCGCGGCCGCCGAAGGGCTGACGCGGGTCGAGTTCCTGGGCGGGGCCGAACGCTACAAGGTGGAGCTGGCCGATCGGTTCGAGCCGCTCTACCAGGCCGTCGGCTGGCCGGCCACATGGCGTGGAGCGCTCGCCGCCGCCGGGACGACGCGGGCCGTCGTCGCCCGCCGCCGCCTCAAGCAGATTCCGGCCGTCCACGAGACCTACGTCAAGCGGCTTGCGCCGGCGCGGCGGATGCTGCGCCGCCTGCGGGCCTAAGCGGCTAGATGATTGATCGGTAAGTCCCGTGATGTCCAAGGTGCAAGCCCGATGGGCTTGCACCGGTCAGCCCGAGGCGTCTGCGATCACGCAGACGCCGAGGCGCAGCCCCACCAGCCACCCGACCAACCGGCACCGTCGTGCGTCCAGGCGCGCGAGGATTTACCGATCAACCATCTAGCACTGCACATTCGGGTCGATGTGCGGGCCCGGGCCCTGAGTGAACCTCCCGGCGGCCCCGACGCCGTTCAGCGTGAAGTCCAGCTTCGACGGATCGACGCCGACGGCGTCGACGGCTGTCACGCTTCGCCCCACCCGCCAGGCGTCGTCCCCCGTGCGGATCTGCGCGCGCCGCCCGGCGTAGATGCAGCCGCCCGTGATCGTCGCGGTCACGGTGCCGCCGCCCGGATCGGCAAAGCCGCCGGCGTTGGTGATGTGGATGCCGCGCCCCTCCCCGCGCGCCGTCACGCCGGTGATGACGACATTCGTGACGGACAGGCTGTGGGCGGAGAGGTTCACGGCCTCCAGACCGCGCTTGCCCGAGACGCCGGTTGCCTCGACCGTATCGATCCCTTCGCTGCTCCTTGACGGGTTCGTCTCGAGCCGGAGCGTCACGCCCCCCTGGCTGAAGATGCCGGCGAAGTACAGGTGGTGGCCCGCGTTCACCTCGGTCAGGCCGTAGCCGGCCGGGACATGCCAGGCCGAGGCGTTCTCGAGCCAGATGTGGTGCGCGCCGTCGCCGTAGTGGATCATGGCGCTCGTCGTCTTGAACCGCGCGGCTGCGGGAGGAATCCGGGGCTGGCTCCAGTTCGCGCGGAACGACGGTCCCTCGATCTCCGCATAGGCCCCGTCTCCGACCTGGATCGGATGGATGTCGCGGTTGCCGCCGGTTCGGGCGGCATCGACGTCGACCCGCCAGTGGTCGGTGGCGATCCCCGGGGGCACAGCGCCGGCGAGGATGGAGGCGTTCGTCGTGCCGGCAAGGCTGAACAGGAACCCGCGGGCGTGGCCGTACTGCTCGATGGTGACGCCCGGATCGACGACCAGCCTGACGTTCGACCGCATTCGCACGTGAAAGATCCGGCAGGTGTTTCGTCCCGTCGCCGAATGCGCGAGGTGGACGACGCCCTGCGGCGCACCCGCCTTTCCGAGCACTGCGGGATCCGGATGGGCGGCCGCATAGGCGATGGCCGCGTCGAAGGCCGCGCTGTCGTCCTGTACGCCGTCGCAACTGACCGAGAACGGCGCGGCGCGCAGGTCGACCGGGCGGACGGCGGACGCCGCGCTCGAAGAGACCGCGGCCGCGGAAACGACGGCGCCGACGCATGCCAACGCGAGTCCAAGCCGGCTACTGACGTGATTTCGCAGAGACTGCCTCATGACCGGTGACGGGCGCTCCCAGCCGGTGCCCCGTGATGCACGGTATCGGAGACGGCCGCCCCACTCTTGAGCGGCCCGTGCGCGGGCACCTGGAAGAATCTGACTACATCGCCTTTAACACAGGGTACCCTCTCTCTGCGGCCGGCGCCGTCTGCCCTCGTGGAGTAGCCGACGCCGGCTCGCGCGCCACCCGCGCATCCGCGCAATGCGGCTCAGCCGGGAGCGGCGGCCCGCAGCATCTTCGCCGTCGCCAGCCACAGGAGGGTCGTCTCCCTGGAGTCACCGCCCGGGCCGAGCGTGACGTCGAGGCATGCGCACCCCGCCTTGCGCAGGTCGACGAATCCTCGCGACCGGCTGCCGGTGCAGACCCGCTCCACGAGCTCGCTCAGCATCGGCTCGTGCCCGACGATCATCACCGTCTCCTCGGATCGCCCGGCGAGCACCGCGAGCGCCGGGCCCGGCGGGCCGTCCGCCAGCTCGTCGAGCACCTCGATCGGGCTCCCGAATGCCTCCTGCGCCGCATCGGCGGTCTGGCGCGCCCGGGCCTTGGGGCTCGTCAGGATCACATCCGGCGGATCGCAGAGCCGGGCCAGCGCGCGGGCGGCCTTGCGCGTCCGCTTCACGCCCTCCGGGGTGAGGACGCGCGACGCGTCCGTGCCGTCCGCGGCGGTGTCCTCGGCGATCCCATGGCGGAAGACGAGCAGACGCATGATCTACAGCAATACCCCATCCGCCGCACGTTCGAGGTCACGCCACGCCTTCGGATACGCGGCCCGGGCGGCGCGGCGGCGCTCGTGCTGGCGCTCGATCACCCGGCCGGCGGCCACCGCCTGGGCGACGGGTGCCCGCGGAGCCACGAGCGCGCGGATCCGCCCCTCGGCCACTGCGGCGTCCTGATGGTCGCCCAGCACGTCCTGGAGCACCTTCGCCTCACGGATCACCGCTGTCGCACCGCGACCGACCGATCGCTCCGCCAGCTCGGCCGCGTACCGGGCCCGCTTGACGGCGATCCGGGCGGTGTGCAGCTCGTCGTCCGGTGGATCCGCGCCGAGCGCCCGCATCACCTTGCGCAGGCGGCGGAACTCGCGCGCGGCCAGATCGCGCGGCGACCGGCCGCTCCTGACCGCCGGCGGCGACTTCGTGTCCGTGTCCAGCCGCTCGATCAGCGCGACGTAGCGGGGCTCGCGCATGGCGGCGAGGAGCGCGTCGCGGTCGGCGGCCCGCTCCGCTTCGAGCCTCAGTATGAGGGTGAGGAACGCCGCCTCGTCGTCGCCGCCGAGCCCGCCGGCATCGGCGCGCAGGTGGTCGACCAGCACGTCCAGGTCGCGCACCGGCCCGAGCGCCCCGCCGAGCCAGCCGAGCTCGGCGCGCAGCTCGCGTACCCACCCGCGGTCGAGGAGGGGCCGGGCAGCGCGCAGCATCGCCCGCATGCGCCGGGTCGCCACCCGCATCTGGTGCAGCTCCTCGGGGTCGCGGCCAAGGCGGGTGCCGGGGTCGTGGCGGAGGATCGCGCGGTACTGCGCCCGCAGCGCAGCGGCCACATGCTCCGCCGCAGGCGCGCTGCGGGCCGGGCGTTCGTCGCCCTCCGGCGGTGGCAGGTCGAGGGCCTGGAAAAGCTTCGGCCGCAGGTCCGCCTCGATCGCGCCGGCGCGGCGCAGGTGCCGGACGATCCCGCGCAGGTCGGAGGCCGTGCCGTCGACGAGCTCGACCTCGAGCTCCTCGAACCGGCGGGTGATCCGGCGTCCCTCGAACACCGCGACGGAGTCGACGACGACCTCGGCCAGCGCCCGCCCGCCGGATCGGACGAGCACGCCGGCCCGATGGGTGCGCAGGCGCGCGACCGGCACCGGCTTCACGCCGCGCAGATGCGCGGTCAAGAGCGACGTCACCTCGGCCGGCACCGCCCGGGCGCCGCCGTCGAACTCGAGCTCGAGCCGGTCGCCGCCGTGGGGCAGCTTCAGCTGCCAGGCGCCGCGGCCGCGCTCGAGCCGGTGGCGGAGCGTGATCCCGGCTGCGGCCAGCCGCAGCCCGGGAGTGTCATGGTACGTCGAGCTCAGCTCGCGCTTCGGGATCGGCTCACCCGGCAGGTGGGGCAGCATGAACCCCGACGGCGCGGTGAGCTTGCGCTCACGCTCGAGCGTGGCTTTCACGGCCCGATCGTACCAACGGCGCGATCGTACGAACCGGGCGATTTCGCGCACCGGCGACATGACAGAATGGCGAGGTGCACGTGATCGCCGTGGTCAACCGCAAGGGCGGGGTCGGAAAGACCACAACCGCGGTGAACCTGGCTGCCGCGATGGCGCTCGAGTCGCGGCGCGTGCTGCTCGTCGACCTCGACCCACAGGGGTCGGCCGGAGTGGCGGTCGGCGTTCCGGCGGCGACCGACGACGGCTCCGGCGGCATGTTCCGCGGCAAGCCGCGCTGGTGGGCGCGCCGCTCGCCGGTGGCGACGCTCGACCGGCTCGGCGTCGTGCCCGCGGACTCGCGGCTCGCATCCGAGGAGGCGGCGGTGCACGGTGACGGTCGCCGCAGCGGCCGGTTCGGGGCCGCGCTCGCGGGCGCGAACGAGGAGTGGGAGGCGGTCGTCGTCGACACGCCGCCCGGCCTCGGAGGCCTGAGCGCGTCGGCGCTGCGGGCGGCCGACGCCGTGGTGATCCCGGCGGGGGCGGACTTCCTCTCGGTCGACGCGCTCCAGGGGACGATCGAGTCAGTCCGCGCCATCGAGCGCGAGGCGGCCAGGCGCTACGCGCCGCTCGTGCTCCTGCCGACGTTCGTCGATCCGCGCCGCCCGGGCGCGGTGGCGGCGACCGCGCTCATGCGGGAGCGTTTCGGCGACCTGGTCTCGCCGGCCCAGATCCCGCGCAGCGCCCGCCACGACACCGCCGCGCTGGCGGGCTCGCCCGTCGTCGTGAGCGCCCCGCGCTCGACGGCGGCCGCGGCCTACCGCAC
>JBKPMQ010000143.1:0-25206 GCA_046732235.1 Actinomycetota bacterium | reverse complement strand
CCCATCCACAAGGCCGAGGACCCGCGCACGCCGCGCATGTACGCGATCGCCGCGGAGGCCGGCGTTCTCGGCCCCCACCTGCGCGCGCTGGAGATGGTCGCGGCGGCAGCCGCGGAACGGACCGGAAAGACACTCCCGATCAACGGCGCCGGCGCGGCGGGCGCGGCGCTCGCCGACCTCGGCTTCGCGCCGGAGATCGTCCGCGGGTTCGCCCTGCTCGCCCGCACCGCGGGCGTCGTCGCGCACCTGGCGGAGGAGATGGAGCGGCCGCTGGGGATGCCGCTCTTCCGTGACGTCGACGCACGCCTGTCCGAGGGACGGCGATGAGCGGCCGCGTGGAGGGCAAGACGATCGCGATCACCGGGGCCTCCTCGGGCCTCGGCCGGGCGATGGCGCTGCGGTTCGCCGCGGAGGGGGCCCACGTGGTCTGCGCCGACGTGCGGGCCGACCCGCGCGAGGGCGGCGCGCCGACGGTCGACGTGATCGCCGAATCCGGCGGAAGCGCCGAGTACGTCCACGCGGACGCGTCACGCTGGGACGACATCGATCGCCTCGTGACCACCGCTGTGCGGCGGTCGGGGCGGCTGGACGTGATGGTGAACAACGCGATCGTCGCCGGGCCGCACTCCAAGGGCCTGCTGGAGACGGAGGAGTCCGACTGGGACGCGATCATGGCCGTCGGCCTGCGCGGCGTCTTCCTCTGCTGCAAGCGGGCGGTGCAGCAGATGCTGACCCAGGAGCCGGTTGCCGAGGCACGCGGCCGGATCATCAACCTGTCGTCGCAGCACGGCATGATCGGCGCGCCCGGCCATGTCGCCTACTGCACGGCCAAGGGCGGCGTCGTCAACCTGACCCGCCAGGTGGCGGTCGACTTCGGGCCGCGCGGGATCATGGTGAACGCGATCGCGCCGGGGAAGATCCTCACCCGCCCGGCCGACGAGCCTGACACGCCCGAGGTGCTCGCCTACTCGCACGCGCGGACGCCGTTCTCGCGCCTGGGCCGGCCGGACGACGTCGCGTCGGCCGCGCTCTACCTGGCCTCGGACGAGTGCTCCTACGTCAGCGGGACGAACCTGCTCGTCGACGGCGGCTGGATGGCCTACTGACGCGACCGCGGGTCATCTGGGTCGATCCGACCGGCACGCAGTTCTCCGGTACGTCCATCGACACCTTCGCCGAGCGGCTCCGCGCCAGCGTCGCGATCACGCTGCTCGGGCTCCGCGTCTGGGATCTGAGGCGCAGTGCGCGCTACGACATGGACGTCGAGACCGCCGCGGTCGTCCAGGTCGCCGGATCCCAGCCAGTTCACCTGGCCGGATTCTCCGCAGGGGCGACGGTGGCGCTGGCGGCAGCGCTCGCGCTCAACGATTCGGTCCGCAGCGTGGCGCTGCTCGAGCCGGCGTTCATCGGCGACGACGACTGGGATCCCGCCGAGGCGGAGTGGCGTGCGGCGATCGGGTCGCTCCACGTATCCGCCCCCGCGAAGCAGGCGGAGGCATTCCGGGACATGCTGATGGCTCCGGGAGCGACGGCGCCGCGATCCCGTGCGCCTGTGAGCTGGGATTTCCGTGACGACCTCCTCAAGACGATGCTTACGGGGCACACCGGGTTCAAGAGCTCCGACCTGGCGGGGATCGGTGCGCCGATCCTCCTGATCCGAGGCGGGCGGAGCGCTCCGCGCTTCGGCCTCGTGGCTCGCCGGCTCATGGCCGTGTGCCCCACGGCTTCGGAATACGTCTTTCCGGCCCTCCACCACTTCGCACCGCCGTACCGCGAGGAGCCGGGGGCGCTCGCGCGGGTCCTTCTGGACTTCTGGCGCGCAGCGTGAACCGGCGACCCTCCCGGTCACGAATCTGTCACAACCTCCGCACGGCCGCCGTTCGGGGTCAGACCCCGGTTGGGGCGAGCAGCACCCGGCCGTAGTGGTCGGGGGAGGCGAGGAGGGCCTGGGCCTCGGCGGCGCGCTCCAGGGGGAGCACCGCCGAGATCGGCGGCGGGGCGACGCGGCCCTCCGCCAGCAGCCGGAACACCTCGAGCAGCTCGCGGCGGGAGCCGTCGCTCGACCCGATGATCGATATCTGGCGGGCGAACACGTCGACGAGGTCGACGGTCGCCTCCGACCCCGACGACGCGCCGCACAGCACGATCCGGCCGCGATTCGCGAGCGCCCGAAGCGCCCCGGGGAACGCCGCCCGGCCGACATGGTCGACGGCGACATCGACGCCGCGGCCGCCCGTGAGCGCCCGCACCTCGTCGGGCCACGCATCGACCGTGTAGTCGATCGCGTGCTCGACACCGGCGTCGAGCAGGCGCGCGCGCTTCTCGGCGGTCGACGCGGTCGCGATCACGCGGGCGCCGGCCATGCGCGCCAGCGCGATCGCCGCGCCGCCGACCCCCGAGCCGCCCGCCGTCACGAGCACGGTCTCCCCCGGGCGCAGGCCGGCGCGGGCGAAGAGCATGTGGTACGCCGTCAGGTACACCGACCCCGCGGCGGCGGCCGTCCGTGCATCCAGCCCCTCCGGCAGCAGGAAGATGTTGCGGGCCGGCGCCAGCACCAGCTCGGCGTACCCGCCGTCGCGCTGGACGCCCATGACCTCGTACTCCGCGCAAGCCGCTTCGTCGCCCTCCAGGCAGTACTCGCACCGGCCGCAGGAGTAGTCGTAGTGGACGTAGGCCTGCTGGCCCACGGGAACGTCGGTGACGCCCTCGCCGACGGCGGCCACCTCCCCGCCGACGTCGTAGCCCGGGATGACCGGCAGCCGGGCCGCGTAGGCGTGGCCGACGTCCTCGCGCACCCAGATGTCCAGCCGGTTGACGGCGACCGCGCCGACGCGCACCACGACCTCGCCGGGTCCCGGCTCGGGATCCGGCCGCTCGGCGAGCTCGAGCGTCTCCGGCCCGCCGTAACCCGACATGACGACCGCCTGCATGAGCTAGTACGCCATCCAGCCGCCGTCGACCATCAGGTTCGCCCCGCTCGTGTAGCTCGCCTCCGACGCCAGGTAGGCGACCGCGTTGGCGACGTCCTCGGCCCGGCCCAGGCGGGAGAACGGCGTCCGCGACCGGACGTAGGCGAGCCCGGCCTCGTCGGCGCTCAGGTCGCCGGGCGTGCCGGTCACGATCTTCCCCGGCGAGACGGAGTTGCACAGGATTCCCTCGGCGCCGTGCTCGACGGCGATCTGGCGCGTCATCTGGATCAGCCCGCCCTTGGAGACGGCGTAGGAGAAGTGGCCCGGCGCCCCCACCAGGCCGTGCTGGGAGGTGATGTTCACGATCCGGCCCCGCACCTCGTCCTGCAGCGGCTGGGACAGCATCTGCCGCACCGCGGCCCGCGACAGCACGAACGGCCCGCGCAGGTTGACGGCCATGACGGCGTCGAAGTCGGCGACCTCCGTCTCGACGAGCGGCTTCGAGTGGCGGCCGGCGATGGCTGCGTTGTTCACGAGCACGTCGAGCCGGCCGGCGCGGTCGACGGCGATCGCGACCAGGCGCTCGCAATCCTCCGGCAGGGAGACGTCCGCGCCGACCTGGAGGGCGCTCCCGCCCGCCGCCGCGATGATCGACTCGGTCGGGTCGCCGCCCGTGATCGGGTCGCGACGAACGTCGGCGCAGACGACGTCGAACCCGTCGGCGGCAAGCCGGACCGCGATCGCGCGGCCGATGCCCGACGCCGCCCCGGTGACGATCGCGCCGCGGCCGCTCACTCGCCCACCGCCAGGTAGGCGCCGCGGTGCTCCTCGCCGATGAAGCTGCCGTCCTCGACGACGTGGACGCCCCGGGCCAGCACGTGCCGGATCCGGCCCGGCAGCTCGATGCCCTCGTACGGCGTCCAGTCGAGCCCGTCGCCGAGGCCCTCGAGCGTGATCCTGCTGGGCGCCGCGGGATCCCAGACCACGAGGTCGCCGTCGTACCCCGGGGCAATCGCGCCCTTGCGCGGCAGGCCGAAGATCCGCGCCGGCGCGGCGCAGGCCACCTCGACCAGCCGCTCGATCGTGAGCCCGTCCTCGCCCGCCAGCGCGAGCCCGATCGGCAGGCGGGCGGCGACGCCCGGGAGCCCGGTCGGCACCTTCGTGAAGTCGTCGGCGACGGGCACCTTGTCGCGATCGAGGCGCAGGTGGCAGTGGTCGGAGGCGAACGTGTCGAGCCCGCCGCGGGCGAGCCCGGTCCGGAGTGCGGCCCGGTCGCCCGGCGTCCGCAGCGGGGGCGTCATCACGTACCGGAGCGCGTCCTCGCCGTGGTGGCGGGACTCGTCGAAGAGCAGGTGGTGAACGCAGGCCTCGCCGTACACCGGCTGACCGCGGCCGCGCGCGGCGGCGATCTCCTCCATCGGCCGGCTCCCGGTCACGTGCACCACGTACGCCGTCGCCCCGGCCACGTCGGCCATCGCGAGGAAGCGGTGCACGCACTCCGCCTCGAGCGCGATCGGCCGGCTGCGCGGGAGCGATCCCAGCCCCAGCTCGCCGGCGGCGACGAGCTCGCGGGTGAGCGCGTCGACGACCCGCCCGTTCTCGCAGTGGGCGAGCACGACCATGCCGAGCGCCGCCGCCTCCTGCATGACGGCGAACGCGACGTCGTCGTCGGCCATGATCCCGAGCTCGATGTAGGCCAGCCACAGCTTCACGCTGCCGACGCCGAGGGCGTGGACGTCGCGCATGTCGCCGGGCCGGTACGCCTGGGGCTCCCAGATCACCGTGTGCAGGGCGACGTCGGCGTGTGCCTTCGGCAGCTCCTCGGCGATCGTCCGCCGGGCCGCCTCGACGGGGCGCTCGCCCGGCTCCGCGTCGACGAAGGCGAGCATCGACGTCGTGCCTCCGAGCAGGGCGGAGCGGGTGTCGTCGGCGACCGCGCCGAAGATGTGCGTGTGCACGTCGATCGCGCCCGGGAGCACCAGGCAGCCGGACGCGTCGACGACCTCGGCGCCGGTGCGGTCGACGTCGCCCACCGCAGCGATCGCGCCGTCGCGGACGAGCACGTCGCCCGCGACCGAGCCCGACGGGGACACGATCGTCCCCCCGACGACGACGGTCGTGGCGGTCACAGGGCGCCGTCGGGAAGGCAGGGAGCCGCGGCGAGCAGGCGCCGCGTGTAGTCGTGGCTCGGCTGGGCCAGCACATCCGAAACCGAGCCCGTCTCGCACAGCGAGCCGCGGTCCATGACCAGCACGGAGTCGGCGATGCAGGCCACGACGCCCAGGTTATGGGTGATGAAGAGCATCGAGAGCCGCAGGTCGCGCTGCAGCTCCTGAAGGAGCTCGAGCACGGCCGCCTGGACGGAGACGTCGAGCGCGGAGGTGACCTCGTCGCAGATGAGCAGGTCGGGCCGGGCGGCCAGGGCGCGGGCGATGGCCACCCGCTGACGCTCGCCGCCGGAGAGCTCGACCGGGAAGCGGTCGCCGAGACGCGCCGGCAGCTTCACCCGCTCGAGCAGCTCGCCGACCTCCTTCTCGGCCTCCGCCCGCGACAGGCGGCGCAGCACCCGCAGCGGGCGGATGATGGACGAGCGCACCCGCTGGCGCGGGTTCAGCGACTCGAACGGGTTCTGGAACACGATCTGGATCCGCCGCCGGACATCGAGCGGGCGCTTGCGGGCGGTGCCGGCGATGGGGACGCCGTCGAAGCCGATCGTCCCCGCCGCAGGCACGTGCAGGCCGGCGATGCAGCGGCCGATGGTCGTCTTGCCGCTCCCCGACTCGCCGACCAGGGCGACGCAGCGGCCCTGCTCGACCGTGAACGAGACGCCGGCGACGGCCGGGCCGGCCGACCGGCTCGAGCGGTAGCGAGCCTCGAGGCCCGACACCTCGAGCAGCGGCGGCGACTCGACGGGCGCCCCCCGCGCGCGGTCGTTGCCGCGCTCGCCGGCCTGGAGCTCGAGCTCCATCCAGCGGAGACAGCGGACGTGATGGCCGGGAACCGTCTCCTCGAGGACCGGAACCGTCTCGTGGCAGCGCATCTGCTCGTACGGGCAGCGCGGCGCGAAGGCGCAGCCGTTCGGCCACTCGCCCACGCCGACCGAGACGCCGCTGATCCCGCGCAGCGCGCGCGGGTGCTTGAAATCGGGGATGGCCTCGACCAGCGCGCGCGTGTACGGGTGGCGGGGCCGCTCCAGCACCTCGGCCGCCGGGCCGTTCTCGACGATGCGGCCGGCGTACATGACGATGATCCGGTCGGCCAGCTGCGAGACGACGGCCAGGTCGTGGGTGACGTAGACCATCGCCATGCCGTCCTCGTCGCGGAGCCGGCGCAGCTCGGCCAGGATCCGGTCCTGGGTGAGCACGTCGAGACCGGTGGTCGGCTCGTCCAGCACGGCCACCGGCGGGTCGCACACGCACGCCATCGCGATCGTCACCCGCTGCTGCTGGCCGCCGGAGAGCTGGTGCGGGTAGCGGCCGGCGAAGCGGGGGTCGCGGCCGAGCTCGACGCGCTCGAGCGCCGAGCGCACGGACTCGTCCGAGCCGCCCCGCCGGTGGGCGCGGAGCACGTCCAGGATCGCGTCGCCGACCCGCATCGACGGGTTGAGCGCGCCGCCCGGGTCCTGCGGGACGTAGGACACCGTGTTGCCGCGCAGGGTCCGCAGCGCCCGCCGATCGCGGCCGAGCACGCTCTCGCCGCCGACCTCGACCGTCCCACCCCTGACGACGATGCCCCGCCGGGTGTAGCCGAGCAGCGAGAGCGCCGTGGTCGTCTTCCCGCTGCCGGACTCGCCGACGAGGCCGACGATCTCGCCCGGCGCCACGCCGAAGGTGACGCCGTCGACGACGGGCTCGCCGGACTGCAGGCCGAGGCACAGGTTCTCGACCCGGATCACCGGCGCGACCGTGACGGCGTTCACGAGACGACGCTCCGGGTGGTGCGCGGGACGTAGGAGCGGCCCAGGCTGCGGGCGATTGCATCCCCGACCAGGTTGATGCCGATCGTGAGCAGCCCGATCATGGCGGCCGGCACCAGCACCGACATCGCGTTCAGCTGGATGTAGGTGCGGTTCTCGCTGATCATGAGCGCCCAGTCGGAGTTCGGCGGCTGCAGGCCGAGGCCGAGGAAGTTGACCGAGGCGATGATCAGGATCGAGTAGGTGAACCGCAGGCCGGCGTCCACGAGCACCGGGGCGAGGATGTTCGGGAGCACCTCGCGGCCGATGACCGCGAAGGCGCGCTCGCCGCGGGCGATCCCCGCCTCGACGTAGCCGCGGGTCGAGATCTCGAGCGTCGCCGTGCGCACGATGCGGCTGATGGCGGGCGCCTGGATGGCCGCGACGCCGATGATCAGCACCGCGATGCTCGTCCCGGCGCCCGCGATCAGGACGAGCAGGAAGAGCAGCGGCGGGAAGGCGAGCATGACGTCGACCGTGCGCATCAGCACCGGGTCGACCATGGAGCGGGTGTACCCGGCGACGAGGCCGATCGCCATCCCGACCAGGTAGGCGAGCACCGTGGCCGCAGCGGCGTAGCCGATCACCGACCGGCCGCCGTGGAGCACGCGGCTCAAGACGTCCCGGCCGAGGAAGTCGGTACCGAGCCAGGCGTTGCTCGACGAGCCCGTGAGCGGGATCCCGACCGGCGCGGTCGGGTCGTGCGGCGCGACATACGGCCCGAAGATCGCCACCAGCACGACGAAGAGCACGATGCTGCCGCCGATCGCGCCGGAGGGCGTGCGCAGGAAGCGCAGCCGGTCACTCATGCCGGCTCCCGCAGCTTGGGGACGAGCAGCATGACCACCATGTCCGCGACCAGGTTGAGGACGACGTACACCACCGCGATCAGCATCGCGACCGACTGCACCACCGCGATGTCGCGGTTCTGGACGGCGTCGACGAGCGTCGTCCCGATACCCGGGTAGGCGAAGACGCTCTCGGTGATGATGATGCCGCCGATCAGCCACTGCAGGTTCTGCGCCAGCACCTGCACGCTCGGGGCGAGGGCGTTCCTGAGCGCATAGCGCCAGAGCACCCGCCGCTCGGCGACGCCGTTCAGGCGCGCGGTCTGGACGTACTCGGTCTGCAGCACCTCGGTCATGCCCGCGCGCACCATGCGCACGCCCGCGGCGAGCGAGGCGAAGAGGAGCGTCAGGACCGGCAGGACGAGCTCGGACGGCTTGTCCAGCGGGCTCCCGCCCGGCGGGACGATCGCGACCGGCGGCAGCCAGTCGAGCCCGACGAAGAACACGCCGATCAGCAGCGACCCGGTCACGAATTCGGGCAGGGCGATCGCCCCCAGCGAGAGGATCGAGATCGCGTGGTCGACGGGCTTGCCGGAGTAGATCGGCCCGATCACCCCCAGCCCGATCGAGAGCGGGATCATGAAGAGGGCCGCAATGGCCGCCAGGATGGCCGAGTTCTTCAGCGGCCCCGAGATCTGGTGCCACACCGTCTCGTGCTGGCCCTGGGCCAGGCTCACCGCCGACACGCCCAGGTCGCCGTGGACGAAGCCGCCCAGCCAGTCGACGTACCGGGTGGCCGCGGGCCGGTCGAGCTCCATCCGCTTCGTGAGCACGGCCTCGGCCTGCGGCGTGGCGTTGCGGCCGAGGATGACGCTCGCCGGGTCGCCCGGCAGCACGTTCAGCGCGGCGAAGATGACGATCGACGCGATGAGGAGCGCGACCAGCCCGCCGAGGATGCGGCGGCCGAGGAACGCCAGCACCGGCGGGATTTCCCGCCGGACGACCCGCGGCTCGGCAGCCGCGGTCACCGGCCTGCTGCGGTTGTCGTCACGTCAGCCACGCGTTCATGAAGAGGTAGTTGCCGAGCGCGCCGGCGGCGTGAGGCTTGAGCCCCTGCACGTTCTTCGACACCGCATCCACCCAGTCGGCGTTCGTCCACTGCAGGTATCCGCCGGTGTCGTACTGGATCTGCTGCACCTGGTTCCAGTAGTCCTGCGCCTTCGTCTTGTCCAGCTCGCCGATCGCCTTCGCGAGCACGTCGCTGAACGCGGCCGACTTGAAGTGGGTCTCGTTGTACGGCGCGTTCGCGGAGAGCGCCTGGAGATAGAAGTACTTCAGCGACAGCATCGGCCACTGCGTCTCGGCGAAGGCCATCTTCAGGTAGAGCAGGCTCGGGTTGTAGTACGAGTTGGCCGGCTCCTGCTTCAGCTTCACCGTCACGCCCGCCGCCTTTGCCTGCTGCGCGAACAGCGTCGCCGACTCGACGAATCCGGGGAAGATCTCCGAGGTCTGGAACTCGACGGTCAGGTTCTCCTGGCCCGCCTGCTTGAGCAGGCTCTTGGCCTTGTCGATGTCCTGCACCCGCTGCGGCAGCGAGGTGTTGTAGTACGGCAGCCCCTTGCCGACGATGTCGTTGCCGACGGTGCCGAAGCCGGAGATGGCGCCCTCGATCAGGGCCGGCCGGTCGGCGATCAGCCGGAAGGCCTGCCGCACCCGGTTGTCCGAGAACGGCGCCTTCTGGGTGTCCATGTAGAACATCATGGCCTGCGGCGACGGCGCCACCAGCACATTGATGTCGCCGGTGGCCTGGTGGGCCTTGGCCTCCTGGAACGGCAGCTGCGCCATGCCGTCGATCTGGCCGGCGACCAGCGCGTTGAGGCGCGCCGTCGGATCGGTGATGGACGTGATCTTGAGCGAGTCGACGTACGGCTTGCCCTCGACCCAGTAGTTCGCGTTGCGCTTGAAGATGCTCTGCTGGCCAGGCGTGAACGACTCGAACGCGAACGGCCCGGTCCCGATCGGATGCTTGAAGTCCTTGAAACCGGCGGGGACGATCCACGTGTTGTAGTAGGTGAAGTTCGCGGCCAGGTCGGCGTCGGGCGTCTTCAGCGGGATCCGCACGAGGTGCTTGTTGATCGCCTTCATGTTGGCGACGTCGATGCCGGACACGAAGGGGTAGGAGCCGAAGTTCGCCGGCTTCGCCATCTGCTGGATCGAGTAGATGACGTCGTCGGAGCCGAACGACTTGCCGTTGTGGAAGACCACGCCGTCGCGCAGCTTGACCTCGTAGACGGTCGCGTCGCTGTTCGGGTTCCACTCGAGCGCGAGCCCCGGGGAGGTCGTGAGGTCGGGATTCACGATCACGAGCGGGTCGTACAGGTTCTGGATCCGGCCCTCGTCGATCGGCGTCACGCCGATGAACGGGTCGACCGTCTCGGCTGTGCCGGCGCCGACGAAGCCGAGCTTCAGCTGCCCGCCGCGCCTGGGCGCACCGGCGGAGGTCGAGCCGGCCGTGCTCGTGCTCGAGCCGCCCCCGCAGGCCGCGGCCAGGAGCGGCGACATGCCGATGCCGAGCGCGGCGGCGCCCTTCAGCAGCCCTCCGCGCGAGAAGCGGCCGTCGAGGAGGTCGTGGCCGGGGCGTTGGTGGTCGTTGCGATCGGTCACCGTGTCCTCCAGATGGGTTCGTGGACGGTCTCGTCCAGGCAGATCGGGACGCCCACGGGCGTGCGCGCGCACGCGGCGGGGCTGACGTGGGCGTTCGTCCGGCGGTGGCGGACGTGGGGCCGGCGGCGGCCGGGAAGGGCGGCCGGACGCGGTGGCATCAGGGGTGGGCGGCGGAGCATACGAGCCAGTATCTCCGATGGGCCGACCGCTTGTCAGCCCCGCTTCCGTACGGCTGCGACGAGCATTACATTGTCCCCTCTCGCGCGCCGGTCCGGCACGCCGACACCCGGAAATCCGAGCCTGGTATGCTATCATACCGGGTTCGCCGGTAGGGTCTGGCGAGGCCGGTGCAAAACCCCTCGCCGAAAGGACCTTGCCGTGGACGCAACGCTGCTCGCCTCCGATCTCGGGTTCCCCGAGGGCCCGGTCGTGATGCCGGACGGGGCCATCGTGTTCTGCGACGGGAACACGGGTGAGCTGCGCAGCTGGAAGGACGGCGCGCTCGGCACGTACGCCGTCACCGGTGGGTCGCCCTGGGGCGCCGTGCTCGGCACCGACGGCGCCGTGTACGTCACCCAGGGCGGGAACGTCCCCGGCAGCGGCGACACGAGCGCGGTCTGCGGGATCCAGCGCGTGAACGCCGACGGGTCGGTCGAGCTGCTCGTGTCGAACATCGGCGGCCACGACCTGGCCGGCCCGAACGACCTCGCCTTCGGCCCCGACGGCCGGCTCTGGTTCACCGACTCGGGCACCGAGCAGGACGACCGCTTCGCCCCCGAGGATCGCGCGCCCGGGCGGCTCTTCGTGCTCGGCGCCGGCGGCGCGGGCGAGTTCGTGATGGAGCGCCCGAACGTCTACCCGAACGGCATCGCGTTCGACGCCCAGAAGCGGATGTACTGGACCGAGTCCGCCGCCCACCGGGTGTGCCGCCTGGACGACGGCGAGGCAACGACGTGGTGCCAGCTCTCCGACGGCCACGTCCCCGACGGCATGGCGTTCGCCGCCGACGGCCGCGCGTTCGTCTGCACGACCATCTCCGGCGGGGTCACGGTGGTCTCGCCCGACGGCGAGGTGCTCGAGGAGATCGCCCTCGACCAGCACGCGACGAACTGCATCTTCGACGGCTCGGCGCTCTACGTCACGGCGACGGCGACGGCGGAGATCCACGCCGACGAGCGCACCGGCACGTTCTGGCGGGTCGAGACCGACGCCACCGGCCTCCCGCTGATCCCCGGCAAGCTCTGAATAAACGGGGTCAGACCCCTTTTATTCAGACGTGCACCTCGCGGCCCGTCGCGATCGCCGACTCACAGGCGAGCGCGACGGCCAGCGTGCCGAGCGCGTCCCGCGGCGTGCACGTGACGGCGACCGCATCGCCGCGCTCGACCGCGGCGAAGAAGCGCTCGTGCGTGTGCAGCCGGGCGTCGACGGTGTCGGCCGCCTCGACGGCCTGCCCGCCCGCCCGGCCCCGCAGCCTCGGCGGCGTAGCCAGGTCGAGCGCAAGCGTGACGTCTGCGGCGAGCACGTCGAGGGTGTAGACGCTCGCAGGCGCTTGAGTCGTCCACCCGACGTGGATCGCGCCGATGCCCCCGCCGCGAAACCGCAGCGTCAGCGAGACGGCGTCGTGCCGGCCCGCCGGGTCGCGGTCGGCGAGGGCGAGCCGGCCCGCGCCGGCCGTCGCCTGCACCGACTCGACCTCCCCGGCCAGCGCCCGCTGGACGTCGATGTCGTGGCTGCCGAGCTCGAACAGGATCCCGCCGCTCTGGCGCGGATCGGAGAACCACGTGCCCGCCGCGGCCGGGCTCAGGTCGCCGCGCGCCGGCTCCGTGCCGCCGAAGCTGCGGCTGACGAGCAACCCGGGCGGCGACCCGGCGAGCGCATCGCGGGCGGCGGCCACCACGTCGAGGCTGCGCCACTGGTAGCCGATCGCGCACACGCACCCTGATGCCTCCCACGCGGCCACGATGTCGCGGCCGTCGGCGCGGGAGCGGGCGAGCGGCTTCTCGAGGTAGACCGGGATCCCGCGCTCGAGCGCCGCGCAGGCAGCGGGCGCGTGGGTGGCCGGCGGGGAGCACACGAAGAGCGCGTCGATCGAGACGGCGTCGAGCATCGGCCGCCAGTCGTCGTGCGCCTCCGCCCCGGCGACATCGGCCAGGGCCCGCGCGCGCTCCGGGAGCGGGTCGCAGACCGCGACGACCTCGTGGCCGAGCGTCGCGAGGTGGCGGAGGTGGGTGCGGGCGATCGCGCCCGCGCCGACGATCGCGACCCTCACGGCGCCGGACGGCGCAGGAACTGGTACTGCACCCCGCCGCTCGTGGCCGCGTCCGTCCAGATCATCATCGCGTCGCCCGAGGGGAAGGGCGGCCAGGTGACGTCCACCCCGCGCTCGGTCAGCGTCCGATGGACCGCCTCGAGGTCGTCGACCTCGATCGCGACGTGCTCGATGACGGCGTCGGCGCCCTCGGGGAGCCGCCGCGCCCGGGCCTCGTCGTCGTGCACCTCGATCAGCTCGATGCTGGCATCGCCGCACGGGTAGTAGTGGCCGGCGCTCTCGTCGTTACGGTTCGTGCGCGCGAGCTCCAGGCCGAGCGCGCCGAGCAGCGCCGCCGGCTCGGCCAGCCCGCGGACGACGATGCCGACGTGGTCGATGCGCTTGAGCTCCATCAGACCGAGACGACCGTGCCGCGTTCGAGCGCCCGCTCGCATGCGAGCGCCACCCGCAGCGTCTGAAGCGCGTCGGCGGGCGTGCAGTACACGGCGCCGGGGTCGCCGGCCCGCACGGCGCCCAGGAAGCCCGCGATCGAGCGGTGCATCGGCTCGCCGTACTCCGCCGCCAGGTCACGCTCGCCGGCGCGCCCGGTGATGCGGAACCGGTCGGGGCCGAGCTCGAGTGCGATCGTCGCGTCGGCGGCGAGGATGTCGGCCGCATACAGCTCCGGCTGCCCGTCCCGCGACCAGGCGGTGTGCACGCAGCCGAGGGCCCCGTTCGCGAAGTGGAACAGGAGCGTGATCGCGTCCTCGATGTTGCCGCGCGGCCCGTCGGCCTGCGCCAGCCGCACCGAGCCGGCCGTCGCCTGCACGGCGGCGATGTCGCCGGCGATCGCGCGCTGGAGGTCGATGTGGTGGCTCCCGCGCTCGAGCAGCTGGCCGCCGCCCTGGGCCCGGTCCATGAACCAGGGCCGCCCGCTCACCGGGCCGAAGTTGCGGCCGATGAGCATGCCCACCCGCTGGCCCTCGAGCGCCCGGCGGGCGTCCTCGAGCAGCTCGGTGGCGTGCCACTGGTAGCCGACCGCGCAGACCGTCCCGGACGCGGCGGCGGCCGCCGAGACGATCGCCTCGGCGTCGGCATGAGTGCGCGCGATCGGCTTCTCGAGGTAGACGTGGATGCCGGCCTCGAGCGCTGCGATCGCCGCGGCGCGATGGTGCAGCGGCGGCGTGCAGACCCAGACGACGTCGAGCTCCTCGCCCTCGTACATCTCCTCCCAGCTCGCGTACGCGCGGCCTCCCCGCGGCCCCGCGATCGCCTCGGCCCTGGCCACGTCGATGTCGCAGGCGGCGACGAGGTCGACGCCCTCGGCGGCGTCGATGGCCGGCGCGTGGACGCGGGTGATCCACCCGCCCCCGATCATCCCGGCCCGGAGCCCCATCAGCCGCCCCGGTCGAGGTCGAGCAGCACCTTGCCGAACTTGCCGGGGGCGCGGACGTAGTCGAGCGCGGCGACCGCCTCGTCCAGCGGGAACGCCCGGTCGATGATCGGGCGCACCTTGCCGGCGGTCATCGCCGGGACGATCCGGCGCCCGAACTCCTGCACGAGATGGGCCTTCTCCTCGAGCGGCCGGGTCCGGAGCGTCGTCCCGATCAGGTGGCCGCGGCGGCTCATGAGGTCGCGCAGGAGGATCGTGGCCTCGTCGCCCGGCTTCGCGCCGACCACGATGATGCGGCCGCCGCGGGCGAGCGACGCGACGTTCCCGGCCATGTGCGGCCCCCCGACGAGCTCGAGCACGACGTCGGCCCCGCCCTCCTCCTGGACGTGCGCGAAGGCCTCGTCGGCCGGAAGGGCCGTCGCCCCCAGCTCGGCGACGCGGGGCCGCAGCTCGTCCGAGCGGACGTTCGCCACGACGCGTGCGCCCAGATGCACCGCGATCTGGACGGCCGCCGTCCCGACGCCGCCGCTCGCGCCGTTCACGAGCAGGGTGTCGCCGGACGCGAGGCCGGCCTGGAGGCAGATCGCGTCGAACGCGGTCAGGAACGCCTCGGGAGCGGCCGCCGCCGCCTGATCGTCGAGCGCCTCGGGGACCGCGAAGAGCTCGCGCTCGTGCGCGATCACCCGCTGGGCGAGCCCCCCGCCGCCGACGAGGCCGAAGACGCGGTCGCCCGGATGGAAGGCCGTCACGCCCTCGCCGCACTCGACCACCCGGCCGCCCACCTCGAGCCCGGGCACATCGGTCGGCGACCCGGCCGGCACCGGGTGCTTGCCCTCACGCTGGAGGACATCGGCGGGGTTCACGCCCGCGAAGGCGGGCTCGATCGCGACCTCGAACTTGCCCGGCGCCGGGTCGGGCCGCTCCTCGACCGCGACGACCTCGGGCCCGCCGACCCCGTGATAGGCGACGCACCTCACGCCGGCGGGTAGCGGTCGAGCCACCACCGGGCGATGTCCGCCCGCCGCATGAACTTCACGCCCGGGATGCCCTGCGCGTGCTCGATGAACTGGCGCACGACGGCGGCGCGGCCCGCCTGGCCGCTCCAGCGCGCATGCACCGCGAACGTCATCAGCGACGGCCGCTCCTGCGCCTCGCTGGCCAGCTCGTCGATCCCCAGAACCGCGGTGTCGAGGAAGTCGCGGGGGCTGGAGAAGCCCGGACTCATCAGGTACCGGGAGTCGTTGTAGGTCTTCGAGTACGGCACCACGAGGAACGGCCGGTCGGCGATCGGCTCGTAGTAGGGCAGGTCGTCGGAGTAGCCCTCGGAGTGGTACAGGAAGCCGCCCTGCTCGAGCAGGAGCTCGCGGGTGTTCTCGCTCGGCCACGAGCGCGAGTTCCAGCCCTCGGCCGGGCGGCCGAGCACCCGCTGGTAGGTCTCGACCGCGCGGGCGATGGTGTCGCGCTCCTCCTCGCGGCTCATCGTCCAGGGCTCGTTCCAGCGCCAGCCGTGACCGAGCAGGTCGTGGTCGTGCTCGCGCATCCACTCGGCCACCGCCGGGTTAAGCTCCAGGGCGACCGCGGCCGCCGAGACCGTCACCGGGACGTTCGCGGCGTCGAAGATCCGCGCGAGCCGCCAGACGCCGGCCCTGCTGCCGTACTCGTAGTGCGACTCGGTGCCGGGATCGCGGTGGGGCGGCTGGACGCCGGGGTCGGCGTACTCGCCCCAGCCGTCGTTGCGGTCGTCGCCCCACAGCACCGAGTACTCCGAGCCCTCCTCGTAGACGAGCACCAGGTTGACGACGACGCCGGCGCCGTCGGGCCACTCGAACCGCGGCGGCGTGCGGCCGTAGCCGACCAGGTCGCGCCTGCGGACCGGCTCCGGGATCACCGGGGCTCCATCGCCGAGAAGGCCGGGCGGGCCGTGACCGTGTCGCGCAGGAGCGCCACCTTCGGCCACGCGTCGAACGGGAGCGGGATCTTGTACCAGCGCCACAGCACCGGCGCGAACGCGATGTCCGCGAGCGTGAACGAGCCGACGACGGTGCCGTTGTCGGCGACGAACGACTCCATGATGTCGAGCTTCGGCCGGACGGCGTCGATCGCCGCGGCCAGCTCGGCCTGGTCGGCGTCCTCGGGCCGGCTCCCGCCGTCTTCGATCGGCTTCCCCATGAGCGCGATCCGCTCGGCGGGGAAGAAGGCGCCCCGGAACTGGGTGCTCCAGGCGTCGAGGCCCCAGTCGACCGCCGCCCGCGCGGCCGGCGCGGTCGGGTAGAGGTCGGTGCGGCCCTCGCGGTTGGCGAGGTAGCGCAGGATCGCGTTCGACTCGCCCAGCTCCAGATCGCCGTCCTCGAAGAACGGGACGGTGCCGAAGGGGTAGCGGGCCCTGTACCAGTCGGGGCGGGGATGCGCGAGGGGGACATGCCGGCGCTCGTATGGCAGCCCGAGCTCTGCCAGCAGGAACCGGACCTTCATGGCGTTCGACGAGGCCGGATTGTCGTAGAGCACGATCCCCATCAGCCCTCCCGGGGCGGGTCGCCCAACCGGTATGCCATCCTACCCGGTTGCCGCGACCCGCCGCCGCAGGGTCATACGGGGATGACGTCGGCGGTGACGTGCAGCGCCACGCTGCCGGAGATCGCCTGGCACACGGGGCAGTGGCGGCCGGCGTCGTCGATGAGCTTGCGCACGTCGTCCTCGCGTGCGGGCGTCGCGATCACGGCGTGGAGCGTCGCGTCCGAGAGGTGATGGTGGGTGTCGTCGTCCCAGGCCAGCTTCGCCGAGACGGTCGTCTCGATCTCGGCCAGGTCGACGCCGCGCGCCCGCGCCATCCCGGTCAGGGTCGACGTGAAGCAGTTCGCGAGCGCCGCGGAGAAGAGCTCCTCCGGGTTCGACTGGCCGCCGGGCCCGCCGAGCTCCTCCTGGGTGGCCGTGGCCACGGAGAGCGCGCCCGACCCGCCCTCGATGCGCCCGCGCAGGCCCTCCCACCGAAGCGTCGCGGTTGCGCTGAGCGATTCCATGGCCCGAGTCTAGCGACCGTCGCGCCGAGAGGGCCCCGTGGTAGGTTTGCCGCATCGAGCACCAGGAGCACACCGACCCTGTGAGCGTGTTCGAGGCCGTCGATCGCGACGCGCGGCTGTCGGACAAGGTGACCGAGGCGATCCTCCAGACGATCGTGTCGAACCGGCTCAAGCCCGGCGACGCGCTGCCGCCGGAGCGCGAGCTCGGCAAGCAGTTCGGCGTGTCGCGCACCGTCATCCGGGAGGCGATCCGGGCGCTGCACGCCAAGGGCCTGCTCGAGGTCAGGAGCGGGAGCGGCGTGCGCATCGTCGCCGTCGACGCGAAGACCGTGCGCGAGTCGATGCGCCACTTCGTCAAGGGCAGCATGCTCGAGTACGCGAAGGTGGACGAGGTGCGGCGGGTGCTCGAGGTGGCGGCGGCGGGCATCGCCGCCAAGCGCGCGACGCCGGAGGACATCGAGCACATCGACGCCACGCTCGCGCGGATGAGCGAGAGCGTGGACGACCTGAAGACGAGCATCGAGGTCGACCTCGCCTTCCACCGCGCCATCGCCGCCGCCACCCACAACGAGCTCTTCAACGTCCTTCACGACTCGATCGGCGAGATGCTGGTCGAGGTGCGGCGGCGGAACCTCTCGCTCGGCCCGGACGAGCGCCGGCTCGTGATCGACATGCACCGCGCGATCCGCGACCGCGTCGCCGAGCACGACCCGGCGGCGGCGCAGCAGGCGATGCGCGACCACCTGGACCACGTCCAGGCGACCTTCGGCCGGCAGGCGCCCGAGCTCGCGTAGACGAGCGGCGCTCGAGCGGTGGCGGGGGCGCCCTGACCGGCCGGTCAGCCCCTAGCCCAGCGCCAGCTCGGGCTCCTCGTGCGTCATGACCTCGAGCAGGGCCGTGCGGCCCGACTCGACCGCGGCGGCGCAGCGCGCGATCGCGGGGCGAAGCTCGCCGGCGTCGGCGACCCGCTCCGCGTACGCGCCGAGCGCCTTCGCGACCGCCGCGTAGTCGCCGCTCATACGGTGGGCGTCGTAGCGCTCGACCGCCCGCGGCATGTACTCGCCGTAGCCGCCCATCAGGCCGTTGTTCATCACGATCGTCAGGATCGGGATGCGGCAGCGGACGGCGGTCTCGACGTCCATCCCGACCATCCCGAAGGCGGCGTCGCCCATGATGTTCACGGCCAGGCGGTCGGCCCGGGCGAGCCGGGCGCCCATCGTCAGGCCGAGGCCGGTGCCGAGTTGTGTCGACTTGCCCCAGCCGAGATAGCCGCGCGGCACGAGGGCCTCGTAGAAGGGCACGATCTGGTCGCGGGGATGGCCTGCGTCGTGGGTGAGGACGGAGCGCGACCGGTCGACGGATGCCATCAGGTCCCACACCAGCCGGTAGGGGCTGATCGGGCCGGCATCCGAGGTCAGGCGCGGCATCCACCGGTCGAGGAACCCCGACCGCACCCGGGCGATCTCCGGAGCCGGATCGCGGGCCGGCGCCGAGTCGGCGTCGAGCCGGTCGAGGATCTGGCGCAGCACGACCCGGACGTCGCCGACGCAGCCGAACGCGACGTCGTAGCTGGAGCCGACGTCGCGGGGATCGTTGACGATCTGGCCGAGCGTCGCCGACTCCGGAAGCGGGGTGATGTAGAGGGAGCGGGTGAAGCTCGTGCCAACCCCGAGGACGACGTCGGCCTCCCCGAGGAACCGGTCGACGGTCTCGGGCCGGGTGCGCGCCGCGGTGCCGAGCGCGAGCGGGTGATCCTCGGGGAACGCGCTCTTGCCGTTCAGTGTCGTCGCGACCGGCGTGCCGGTGCGCTCGGCGAGGGCGACGAGCTCGTCGGTCGCTCCTGCGTACAGCACGCCCTGTCCGGCCAGGATCACCGGCCGGGACGCCTCGGCCAGCATGCCCAACGTCTCGGCGACGTCCTCCGGATCGGCGGCCGACAGCCGTCGCGGCCCCGACGCGACGTCCCAGCCCGCCTCGCCGGCAGGCGCGCACATGACGTCGTTCGCCACCGCGACCAGGACCGGGCCGTCGCGGACGACGCGCACGGCGTGGAGCGCCCGCCGGAACACCTCGGGCGCCCGGGCGACGTCGTTCACGGTCGCGGCGAAGCGCGTGATCGGCGCATAGGCGATCTCCGCCCGCAGGTTGGGGGCCTCCTGGGCGGCCCGGTCATGCTCCCCCGGGATGAGGAGCACGGGGCTGCGATCGCCGTGGGCCTGGGCGACGGCCGCGAAGGCGGCCTCGACGCCGGGGCCGTACTGGGTCACGCAGGGCGCGAGCCGCTCGCCGTTCGCCGCCCGGGCAAAGCCGTCGGCGATGTTGACCGCAACCCGCTCGGTGCGGGTGACGATCGGGCGGATCCCCAGCGCGGAGGCGGAGTCCAGCAGCCGGTTCTCGGGGAATCCGACCACGAACTCCGCCCCCTCACGCTGGAGGAGCTGCGCGATCCGGTCGGCGACGAGCGTTTCACGTTCCAAGCGTTCACCTCGCAGTCGCACAGGCTTGCCCCGCGGACGAGGCGGGACATAGCTGGTATACCGTATCATGGCATACGGCGCGTGACCATGAATCCCGCGTCGTGCCCGGGGGAAACGCCTCCGGGTCTCCGGGGGGCTCAGACGCCGGTCGGGCTCGCCATCCCGGTGTACGGGATGCGCTCCGGGGCCGCGTAGGTGCCAACCTTCGCCGTCGAGATCCCGGCCCGCCACAGCCCGTACGCGAGCGTCGCCCCGAAGCCGACGCCGTCGCAGACCGGCACGCGGACTGCGTCCTGCACCGCCCGGGCGACGTCCGCCATCCCGCCGCACGCGAGGATGAGCGACTCGGCGCCGCGCTCCTCGACGGCGCGCCGGGATGCGGCCACGATCGCCGACGTCGTGTCGGGGTACTCCGCGCCCTGCTCGGCGACCGGGATGTCGAGCGCGAGCACGCCGGCGCAGCGGCGGAGGACGCCGCGAGCGGCGATCATGTCCTCGAGCGCCGGGATCCCGCGGGGCAGCGTCGTGATCACCGCGAACCGGCCGGAGACGATCCCTGCGGCGATGAAGGCGGCCTCGCCGATGCCGATCACCGGCGCCGTCGCCAGCTCGCGGGCGGCGTCGAGGCCGGGATCGCCGAAGCACGAGATCAGGTAGCCGTCGAGGCCCTGGTTCGCCTGAACCATCGCGGCGACCTCGCCCACCGCGACGGCGGTGTCGGCCGCGCTCTCGATCGAGCTCGGCCCGCGGGCGGCCGTGACGGCGACCACCTCGCAGCCCGGCGGCAGGGCCGCCCGGGCGACGCCGGCCATCGCGTCGGTGTGGCGGTGGTCGGTGTTCGGGTTGAGCAGGCCGAGGCGGAAGCTCACGCCGTGACCCCGGCGGCCGCGGCGGCGGGGGCGGGCGCGAAGTCGTCGTGCACCGAGAGGAACCGGCCGGTGCCGGGAGGGACGACGATCTCGCCGTCGCGGTGCACCGTGATCCCGCGCACGAGCGTGCGCACGCACCGGGCCCGGCTCGTACGGCCGTCGAACGGCGACCACGGGTTCTTCGAGAGCTGCTGGCTCTTCGCGTCGACGGTCCACTCGTGCTCGAGGTCGAACAGGGCCAGGTCGGCGTCCGAGCCGGGCAGGATGGTGCCCTTGCGCGGGTAAAGGCCGATTGTGCGGGCGGCGTTCGTCGCGCTGAAGCGGGCGAAGGCGTCGAGCGGCATGCCCCGGCGGTGGTAGGCCTCGTCGAGCACGAGCGGCACGGTCTCCTGCATCACCTGGCACCCGAGCGGGGCGGCGAAGATGTCCTCCCAGCCGGGCTCCTTCTCCTCGATCGTGTAGGCGCAGTGGTCGGACACGAGGCTGTCGAGCGTGCCGGCGAGCACGCGCTCCCACATCCCCTCGACGAGCTCGCGCGGGCGCAGCGCCGGGGCGCAGCGGCCGTACGGCCCCAGCCGCACGAGGTCGTCCAGGTCGAGCAGCAGGTGGTGCGGGCACACCTCGGAGGTTGCGCGCAGGCCGCGGGCGCGGGCGTCGGCGACCAGGTCGACGCTCTCGGGGCTCGACGTATGCACGATCTGGATGCGCACGCCGACCTGGCGCGCCAGGTAGAGGGCGCGGTGCACGGCCTCCTCCTCCACAAACGCGGGCCGCGACTCGTGGTGGGCGAGCGGATCGCGGCGGCCGGCGGCCTGCATCCGCTCGAGGCCGGCCTGGAGCAGCGCATCCGACTCGGCATGGACGAGAACGAGCGCCCCGAGCTCCTTCGCGTTCTCCATCCCCTGCATGAACTCGGCGTCGTTCACGTGGGGGTAGGCGGGCTCGGAGAACGGCATGAACGCCTTGAACCCGAACGCCCCCTCCTGCCACTGTGCGGCCATCTCCGGGAGCGCCGGCGCACACAGTGCGCCCCAGAGGCCGAAGTCGCATACCACCTTCTGCGCCGCCATGTCGCGCTTCTCGCGGTAGAGCTGGGCGGTGGTGACGGGTGGATAGGTGAGCGGGTGCTCGACGACGGTCGTGATCCCGCCCGCGACGGCGGCGCTCGTCCCGGTCGTGAAGTCCTCGCGCTCGGTGTGCCCCGGATCCTCGAAGTGGGCGTGCGGGTCGATCGCCCCGGGCATGACGACCAAGCCGGACGCGTCGATCACCTCGTCGGCGCGGCGGGCGATGTCGGGGTCGCGGCCGATCGCGGCGACGCGGCCGTCGGCGATCAGGATGTCGGCGGCGAAGACGCCGTAGTCGGTCGCGACGGTGCCGCCGCAGACGGCGGTGCGCGCCCCGCTCATGCCGGCACCCCCGCGCCCTCGGCGGCGAGGCCCGCGACGACACGCATGGGCAGCCCCAGCGAAGCCAGGTGGCCGATCAGGAGGTTCCGGGCGGGCTCCCACGAGGCGCTCAGCCACGCCCGCAGGCCGAGCCCGTCAACGAGCCGCGCCAGGACGGCCGCCTGGATGTCGAGGTCGATCGCCGGCGGGAGCAGCCCCTCGTCGCGGACGCGCTGGAGCATCGCCCGGATCTCCTGCTCCCAGAGCGCGTCCGCCGCCTCGAGCTCGGCCACGAACGCGCGGTCGCGGCCGGCATACGTCCACATCTCGGCCCACAGCCGCCACTCCTCCCGGCGCTCGGGGTCGCGCGGGACGGAGACGTTGACGAAGGCGGAGAGGAGCTCGGGGACGGTGGTCGCCGACCGCAGCGCGTCGCGGGCCTCGGCGATCCATGACCGCGACATCGCGGCGAACACGCCGGCGATGAGCGCCTGCTTGTCGGGGAAGTGGTGGGTGAGGACACCGGTCGTGAAGCCGCCCTCGCGCGAGATGTCGCGCAGGGTCGTGGCCTCGAGCCCCTCGCGGATGATGACCCGCTTGGCGGCCGCGGCGATCTCGTCCAACCGGCGCCCGGAGCGGGCTCCCGGCCACATGCTTTCGTGCGTTGACATTGTTCCGGCGCTCCTGCTTTACTGCGGCGATCATAATCGTTGTGACGGAGGGCGTGGGGTGGATTACGGACTGACGGGGACGGTGGCGATCGTGGGCGGCTCGTCGTCCGGCATGGGCCGGGCCACGGCCCGGGCGCTGGCGGCGGAGGGCTGCCGGGTCGTGCTGTACGCCCGCCGGGGCGAGCTGCTCTCCGAGGTGGCGGAGCAGATCTCGGCCGAGACCGGGACGGAGACGCTGGCCGCCCCCGCCGACGCCACCGACCACGGCTCGCTCGACCTGGTCGTCGAGCGCGCACTCGAGCGCTTCGGCCGTGTGGACATCCTCGTGAACAACGCCGGCGGCCCGCCGGCGGGCGACTACGAGAGCTTCTCCGACGCCGACTGGCAGGCCGCCTACGAGCTGACGCTGCTCTCGGCGCTGCGGATCACCCGCCGCGCGCTGCCGGCGCTGCGGGAGAGCGGCCGCGGCCGGATCGTGAACCTGACCTCGTCCGCGGTGAAGGAGACGAACGACGGCCTGCTGCTCTCGAACACCTTCCGCCCCGGCGTGATCGGCTGGGCGAAGGCGATCTCCCGCGACGAGGCCCGCCACGGCATCACCGTCAACTCGATCGCGCCGGGCTACATCGCCACGGAGCGCCTGGTGCACCTGTACTCTTCCGAGGACGACCCCGATGCCGCCATGCGCCGCGACGCCGACACGATCCCCGCCGGGCGCTTCGGCGACCCCGACGAGATCGCGGCGGCCGTGGCCTTCCTGTGCTCGACCGGCGCGGCGTACATCAACGGCATCACCCTCCTCGTCGACGGCGGGCTCGCCCGCGGCCTGCTCAGCTGATGGCGACCGGGCGGCGCACGGACTGGTCGCGCATCGCCCGGCCGTCGCTGGCCGGCATCGAGCCGTACGACCCGGGCGAGACGCGCGACGAGGTGAAGGACCGGCTCGGCCTGGCCGAGCTCGTGCCGCTGAACTGGAACGAGGACCTGTTCGGGCCGCCGCAGCACGTCCTGGACGCGGCCGCCGCCGAGGTGGCGCGGGCGCCGCTCTACCCGGAGCGGGCCTACGCCGACTTCCGGGCCGCGGTGGCCGCGTGGATCGAGGTGCCGCCCGCATGCGTCGTGCCCGCCCACGGCGCCCAGGCTCTGATCGGCGCCCTCACCCAGGTCTTCGTCGACCCGGGCACGCCGGTCGTGGTCCCGCGGCCGACCTACGGGCTCTACGCGCAGGTCGCCGCGGCCGGCGGCGGGGTCGTCCACCGCGTGCCGACGGACGGGCTCGCGCTCGACCTGGAGGCGATCGCCGCCGCGGCGGAGGAGCACGCCGCCCGCGTCGTCTGGCTGTGCGATCCGAACAACCCCACCGGGCTCCTGATCGACCGGGCGGAGTGGGCCGCCTTCCTCGACCGCCTGCCGGACGGGTGCGTGGCCATCGTGGACGAGGCCTACATCGACTTCTCCGACCCCGACGTCCGCGTCCGCCGCGAGCGTGACGTGCTCGACGGGCGGCCGGTCGTCTGCATCCGGTCGTTCTCGAAGGTGTTCGGCCTGGCGGGCCTACGGCTCGGGTATGCGGTCTGCGACCCCGACGTCGCGGCGCTCCTGAACGTCGTCCAGGAGCCCTTCAACGTGAACCGGGTCGCGCTGGCGGCCGGCCGGGCCGCGGTCGAGACGCCCGGCCTCGCCGACGACCGGCGGGCCGACGTGGCAGAGGCCCGCGAGGTGCTCGCGCGCGAGCTCGAGGCGGCGGGGCTCGACATCGTCCCTTCACAGGCCAACTTCCTGCTCGTCCGCATCGGCGTCGACGACGGGCCGGTGTGCGACCGGCTGCTGCGCCGCGGCCTCCTCGTCCGCAGCGGCGAGAGCGTCGGCCTGCCCGGCTACGTGCGCTTCACGATCGCGCCCGCCCCGGTCATGCGCGAGGCGGCGAAGGAGCTGGTCGCGGCGCTCGCAGGGACGTGATCCGCGACCTCGAGACGGTGGTCGGGAACGGCCTTTGCAGCGGGTGCGGGCTGTGCGCGAGCGTTGCGGGAAGTGACCGCGTGCGCATGACGATGACGTCGATCGGCCAGCTGCGGCCGGCGGTCTCCGGACCGCTTCCGGAGCCCGTGCTGGCGGACGCGCTGGCAGTCTGCCCGGGCGTCGAGGTGCGCGGGCCGGATGCCGAGGGCGGCATCGCCGTCCACCCGGTGTGGGGGCCGATCGCCTCGCTTGCCCGCGGATGGTCGACCGACGCCGAGGTGCGGCACCACGGCGCCGCCGGCGGGGTGCTCTCGGCGCTCGCGCTCTACCTGCTCGAGCGCGACGAGGTCGATGCCGTCCTCCATGTGCGCGCGGCGCTGCCCGACCGGCCGCTCGAGACCGTGCCGCACATCTCGCGGACGCGGGCGGACGTCCTGGCCGGGGCGCAGTCGCGCTACGGGCCGGCGGCGCCGCTCGTGCACGTCCACCGGCTGCTGGAGGAGGGGGCCCGGTTCGCGGTGGTGGCCAAGCCGTGCGACATCTCGGCGGTGCGCGCGCTCCAGCGCCGGGACGCCCGCGCCCGGGCGCAGATCGGGCCGCTGCTCACGTCGTACTGCGGCGGGCTGCCGAGCCTGCGGATGGCCGAGAAGATCGTGCGCAGCCACGGCGTCGAGCCGGACGACGTGGCCGGGTTCACGTTCCGGGGAGACGGCTGGCCCGGGCCGATGCGCACGACCGCGCGCGACGGGCGCACGTTCGACGTCACCTACGACACCGCCTGGTACGACCGGACGGTGCCCTGGACCTACGACATGCAGTTCCGCTGCAAGATCTGCCCCGACGCGGTCGGCGAGGTGGCCGACGT
>JBKPMQ010000142.1:0-3406 GCA_046732235.1 Actinomycetota bacterium | reverse complement strand
GTCCTGCACGTCGCCCATCCGGATCGTCGAGACCTCCTCCTGGAGCGCCTCGCGCAGCTGCGGCCACAGATTGGACGGCGCGTAGACGCGCGACGCGGCGGAGCACTTCTGGCCCTGGTACTCGAACGAGCCGCGCACGACCGCCGTGGCGACCGCCGAGGCGTCCGCGGAGGGATGGGCGAAGATGAAGTCCTTGCCTCCGGTCTCGCCGACGATGCGCGGGTACGAGCGGTAGCTCGCGATGTTGTCGCCGACGGTCTTCCACATCGACTGGAAGACGGCGGTCGAGCCGGTGAAGTGGATCCCGGCCAGATCGGGATGGGCGAGCGCCGGGTCGCCGATCTCGCGACCGGATCCCATCACCATGTTGATCACGCCCGGCGGCAGGCCCGCCTCCTCGTACAGCTTCATCAGGAAGTGCGAGGCGTAGATCGCCGTCGACGCGGGCTTGAAGACGACGGTGTTCCCCATCATGGCCGGGGCGGTCGGCAGGTTGCCCGCGATCGCGGTGAAGTTGAACGGGGCGACCGCGAACACGAAGCCCTCGAGCGCGCGATACTCGACCCGGTTCCACATCCCCGGCGAGGAGATCGGCTGCTCGCTCATCAGCCGGTGCATGTGGCTCGGGTTGAACCGCCAGAAGTCGGTGAGCTCGCAGGCGGCATCGATCTCGGCCTGGTAGGCCGTCTTCGACGTGCCGAGCATCGTGGCCGCGTTCAGCGTGGCGCGCCACGGGCCGGAGAGCAGCTCCGCCGCGCGCAGGAACACCGCCGCCCGCGCCTCCCACGGCGTGCGCGACCACTCGCGGTGCGCCTCGGCCGCCGCGGCGATGGCCTGGGTCACCTCGGCCTCGCCGCCCTGGTGGTACTCGGCGAGGACATGGTCCTTGCGATGCGGCATCACGGCCTTCGCCGTGCGGCCGGTGCGAACCTCCTTGCCGCCGATCACCATCGGGATCTCGATCTGCTCGCCCGCCATCGCGTCGAGCCGGGATTTCAGGGACGCACGTTCGGGCGAGCCCGGCGCGTAGTCGCGCACCGGCTCGTTGAACGGCTTGGGGAGTGTGAAGACGCCTGAGCTCATGGCGCCAGCCTATCGCGCCCGCACGCCGATCGGTGGGACTACCCTGGCGCGCATGCCGCCCGTCGTCCGTGCCGAATCGCTGACGAAGCGGTATGGGAGCCTCACCGCGGTCGACGACCTCTCCTTCGCGCTCGAGCCGGGCACGATCACCGGCTTCCTCGGCCCTAACGGCGCCGGGAAGACGACGACGCTGCGCATGCTGCTCGGCCTCGCCCGGCCGACGCAAGACCGGGCGCTGATCTTCGAGCACCCGTACGCCGAGATCGAGACGCCGGCCCTGCGCATCGGCGCCGTGCGCGACGTCAACTGAATAAACGGGGTCAGACCCCGTTTATTCACGCCGGCTACACGCCGCTCGGCGTCTCGCTTGGCAGGCTGACCAGGTCGCGGATCGACACGATCCCGACGGCGTGGTCGCCCTCGACGATCGGCACATGGCGGTAGCCGCCGTGGAGCATCATCGCCGCCGCCTCGCCGATCGTGGCGGACGGCGGCGCGGTGTCGGGATGGGGGGTCATCCAGTCGCCGACCGTCCCGTCGATGTTGCCGGAGCCGACCGCCCGCAGCACGTCGCGTTCGGTCAGAATGCCGGTGAGGCGCGTGCCTTCGGTGACGATGATCGCGCCCACGCGGCGCTCGGCCATCCGGTGGGCGGCGTCGGTGAGCGCGTCGCCGGCTGCCGCCGTGAGCAGGTTCGCGCTCATCACCGCCGACACGAACTCGTCTTCGGATCGCTTGTAGGGCATGCGCCGATCTTACCGGGTGACCGGGCGCCGGGCGGGCCGCCGGTACCATCCAATCGATGCCCGCCCAGTCGTTCACCGGCGCGCCGTGCGTGTGCCAGCACCGGCTCGACCGCTGTGACCAGCGCTGCGTCGCCGACATGCTGGAGACGACGTTCTACATCGCCTGCCTGAGGCTGACCGGACGCCGCTGCCTGGTCGTCGGGGCCGGTTATGTGGGGCTCGAGAAGATCGAGGGGCTGCTCACGTCCGGGGCCGAGGTGCACGTGATCGCGCGGGACGTGTCGCCCGCCGTCCGCGAGCTGGCCGAGGCCGGCGACGTCGACCTGACCGAGCGTGAGCTCCGGCCGGGCGACCTCGAGGGCCATTTCCTCGCCATCGCCGCGACGTCGGACACCGAGACGAACATCGCGGTCTTCGAGGAGGCCGAGCGCCGCTCGATGCTCTGCAACGTCGTCGACGTGCCGCCGCTCTGCAGCTTCATCCTGCCCGCGATCGTGCGCAGCGGCCCGATCGCGATCGCCATCTCGACGGCGGGCGCGAGCCCGGCCCTGGCGAAGAGGATGAAACGCGAGATCGCCGACCTCTACGGCGATGACCACGCCGACCTGGCGGCGATCCTGAACGACGTCCGCGGATGGGCCAAGTCGACGCTTCCCACCTTCGCGGCGCGGCGCGACTTCTTCGAGGCGATCGTGAACGGCGACCCCGACCCGATCGCGCTGCTGCGCGCGGGCGACCGCGCGGGTGTCGAGCGGCTGATCGCCGAGCGCCAGGCCGAAGCCGAGTCGGCGCTCGTGTAGACACAGGCGGAAGGGGAACCGAGCGGGGCCAGGCCCCGGTCACGGGGCCTGGCCCCAATCCGCGCTACTTGAACCGGTAGGTGATCCGCCCGCGCGACAGGTCGTACGGCGACAGCTCCACCTTGACCCGATCACCCGGGAGGATGCGGATGTAGTAGCGCCGCATCTTGCCGGAGATATGGCCGAGCACCTCGTGGCCGTTGTCCAGCTTGACGCGGAACATCGTGTTGGGCAAGGCCTCGGTGACCTCGCCCTCGACCTCGATCGTCTCTTCCTTCACCAAGCGGCTAGCCGATCACCGTCACGTTGGTGGCTTCCATGCCCTTCTTGCCCTGCTGGGCCTCGAACTCGACCTTCTGCCCCTCCTCCAGGTTCCGGTAGCCGGAGCCCGAGATGTTGGAGAAGTGGATGAAGAGGTCGGCGCCCCCGTCTTCGGGGGCGATGAATCCGAACCCCTTCGAAGCCGAGAACCATTTGACTGTGCCAGTGGCCATGAAGCTCTCCTGGTCGACGAGTTTGGAACGACGCAGGTCTCGCACTCACGGTCCCACACGCACGTCCACGAGCCCCACAGCAGGGCTCACGCGGCAGAGTGTAGACGAACAATTGCGGCCAATTCCAGCCGCGGACGAGGGTTTACCAGGCTGTCACAGGGCCGACACGCGATCCGGGACGTCGCCGCCCGCGCCGGCCTCCGGACCCGCTCCATCGGCGTCCGGAGCAGCACCGTTCGCATCCCCGGCGGCCGCCCTGCGGGCCTGCTCCTCGGCGCCGGCG
>JBKPMQ010000141.1:0-4247 GCA_046732235.1 Actinomycetota bacterium | reverse complement strand
CCCGGCTACTTCCATCCCGGGCAGTTCGACTCGGAGTGGAACGTGACCGAGAACCGGGAGTGGCTCGGCGCCGAGATCCTGGCCCAGCTGCCCGAACCGCCCGACGCGCTCGTCGTCGGCGTCGGCACCGGCGGCACGCCGCTGCTCGCCATCGAGGGCATCTACGCCAAGCTCGAGTATCTGAACCCGTCCGGGTCGGTGAAGGCGCGCCTGGCCCGCTACATGATCGAGCGGGCAGAGCGGGAGGGCCTCGTGCAGCCCGGCGACACCATCGTCGAGGCGTCGAGCGGGAACACCGGCAATGCGATGAGCATGGTCGCGGCCGCCAAGGGCTACCGCATGCTCGTCGTCATGCCGGAGGGGATGAGCCCCGAGCGGGTCGCCATCTCCCGCGCGCACGGCGCCGACGTGCTCCTGATCGGCGACTTCCACGTCACGGCGGCTCTCGAGCACGCCCGCATCCTGGGCGAGCGGCCCGGCTACTTCCATCCCGGGCAGTTCGACTCGGAGTGGAACGTGACCGAGAACCGGGAGTGGCTCGGCGCCGAGATCCTGGCCCAGCTGCCCGAACCGCCCGACGCGCTCGTCGTCGGCGTCGGCACCGGCGGCACGCTGATCGGGGTTGGCCAGGCCTTCCGGGCCGTGAACCCGGACGTACTCGTCGTCGGCCTCGAGCCGGGCGAGTCGCGCACGATCTGCTGCGGCGAGATCGCCATGCACGCGATCGAGGGCATCTCGGACGGGTTCGTGCCCGGCATCATCGACCGCCACCGCTCGGAGATCTCCGAGTTCGTGAGCGTGTCGAGCGACGACGCGCTGGCCGAGATGCGGCGCCTCGCCCACGACCACGGGATCTTCGTCGGCCCGAGCTCGGGAGCGCACATGCTGGCGGCGAAGACCCTGCGGGGCCGCCGGCCCGACCTCCGAACGATCGTCACCCTCTTCTGCGACGAGGGCGAGAAGTACATCGCCGACCACCACGGCCCGCGCTGACGCTCCGGGCGCCGGCGGCTCCGCAGACACGCCGTCGGAATGGTGACCCGGCACACACATCTCGCCGGCCCCCGGTGACCCGGTTCACACTGGCCGAAACCGTACTCTCGCGCGCTCCGTATCGGCGGGGCACGGACAGACCGAAAGCCACCGAGAGGGAGGGGCGCATGGATTCGACCACGAGCACCGAGGGCGTGCCGACGGCCGCCGAGCTGGACGAGCGCTGGGGCCGCGTCGTCGGGAGGCGCGGGTTCCTGGTGGGGGTCGGCGCGGCCGGGGCCGCCGCGCTCACGAGCGGAGGCCTCGCGACGGCGGGGGCGGCGTTCGCCTCCGGCGGGCGGCTCTCGCGGGGCGATGCGGCCATCCTGCGGTTCCTGGCCGCCGCCGAGATCCTCGAGACGGACCTGTGGCAGCAGTACGCAGAGCTCGGCGGGGTGAACGGCGGCAACCCGGCCTACATGGCCGCCCTCGAGAACCTCGACGAGGACATGCCGCAGTACATCTCGGACAACACCGACGACGAGGCCAGCCACGCCGCCTTCCTGAACGCGTACCTGCGCGCGAAGGGCGAGGACCCTGTCGATCTGGACGAGTTCCGCACGCTGCCGAGCAGCAAGGCCACGGGCGCGAAGCAGATCGGACGCCTGACGAACCTGCAGAAGCTGAACGTCGACACGAGCTGGTACACCCGCTACCGCAGCGGCAAGAATCCCGACTTCGGCGCCACGTTCCCGCAGGCCGTCCACATCCACGGCGAGCCGGCCATCCCGATCAGCGATGCGGACACGCCGCCCGGCATGTCCCAGCCCGTGCCGCCGGTGACGCCGAAGCAGCGCCGGATGCAGGCGATCGCGAACACCGCCGGGTTCCACTTCGCGATGATCGAGCAGGGCGGGTCGAGCCTGTACACGACCATGAGCCTCAAGGTCACCGATCTCGAGGTGCTGCGGATCGTCGTCTCGATCGGGGGCACCGAGGTGAACCACTTCGCCATCTGGCACGACAAGGCCGGGAACGCGGTGGCGGAGCCGCTCGCAGGTGTCAAGGATCCCGAGACGGGCGTGACGTTTCCCGACCTGAACTCGCCGCCGTTCGGCGGGGAGCTCTTCCAGACCAACCTGATCATGCCCGAGCCGACGGACTTCATCCGCAAGAGCCTGCCGAAGTGCTCCGTCATCCGGCCCTCGCTCGACCGAAACGCGGGCGCGATGGCGGTGGTGGCCTTCCTCACGTCGACCGGGCTGTTCGAGGGGCAGTCGAAGAAGTTCTTCAGGGCCGCCCGCGAGCTCGCCCGGGAGGCCGATGCCGCCCGGCGCGGGAAGGGGTGAGAAGCTACCCTACGAGCGTGAAACGCCTCGCGATGGTGTTGGGAACGGTGGCGGCTGCGCTGGCGGCTGCCGCGCCGAGCAGTGCCGCGCAGCAGCCCACCATCCCGCAGCCCGAGCTGCGCCAGATCCGCGCCCTCCTGCGGGAGTTCGTCCCCGCGGCCGTCGGCCGCGACCATCCCGGCCGCGCCTGGGCGCTGGCGGCGCCGTCCATGCGCGCAGGCTCGACCCACGCCGACTGGCGCAAGGGCGTGCTCCCCGTCTTCCCCTACCCGGCCGCGGGGAGCGGCTTCGGCATCCTGCCGGTCACCGTCAAGCCGGACGACGTGACGTTCGAGCTGATGGTGCATCCGAAGCCGGGCAGCCACGCCGGCATGCAGGTCTTCTCGACCGAGGTGCAGCGGATCGACGGCGAGTGGCGGGTGGCGGCGATGACCACGCGGGCCGAGTTCGCGGCGCCCGGAGACCCGGCCAGGGTCACGGCCGCCCCCGACTTCGGGGTGGGCGCCGGAGGCCAATCGCCCGCTCACCAGAACCTGAGTCAGAGCTGGCTGTTCGTCCCGCTCCTCGTGCTCGGCCTGCCGCTGCTCGTGGCGCTGGGCGCGCTGCTCGTGAGCTGGCGCCGCAGCCGGGGGCCGCGCGTCGATGTCGACGCGCGCAAGCGCGCCACCACACCCTGGATCTAGATGGTTGATCGGTTGCATAACCGCCGGGCGCCGGTTATGCAGGCGGCAGCTGCGCGAGCTCCGCGAGGAGGGTGAACGAGCGCGTCCGGGCGGCGGCGTCCGGGACGCTCGCGATCGCCATCACCTCGTCGGCGCCCGTCTCCGCCAGGAGCGTCTCGAGGCGCGTCCGCACCGTCGCCGGGCTGCCGATCACCTGCGGCCGCAGGTAGTTGTCGGCGAACGCCCGCTCGGCTTGCGTCCAGGCGTGGTTTTCGACCTGCCGCATCGAGGGGAGCGGCCCGGGCGGGCGGCCCGTGCTGCGCAGGGCGAAGCTGAGCGCCATCGCCGAGGCGAGCAGGTTCGCCTCCTCGTCCGTGTCGGCGCAGACGCAGAAGACCGTCACCTGCGCGTAGGGCCGGTCGAGCTCGGGCGACGGCTCGAACTGCGACCGGTAGAGCTCGAGCGCCGGCAGGGTGTTCTGGGCGCTGAAATGATGCGCGAACGCGAACGGGAGGCCCATCAGCCCCGCCGCCTGGGCGCTGTAGCCGCTCGACCCGAGCAGCCACAGCATCGGCATGCCGCCGCCGTAACCGGGGAAGGCGCGGATGCCCTCGTACGCGTCGCCGGGAGCGAAGCCGTTGAAGAAGCCGTACAGCTCGCGCAGGAGCTCGATCAGGTCGTCGTTCCCGGCCACCCGGCGTAGCGCGAGCATCGTGCGGTGGTCGGTGCCGGGCGCACGGCCGATGCCGAGGTCGATGCGGCCGGGGTGCAGCGCCTCCAGCGTGCCGAAGCGCTCGGCGACCACCAGCGGCGAATGGTTGGGCAGCATCACCCCGCCCGAACCGACCCGGATCCGGCGCGTACGGGCGGCGGCGTTCGCGATCAGCACCTCCGGCGCCGAGCTGGCGATGCCCGGCATGTTGTGGTGCTCCGCGTACCACAGCCGCAGGTAGCCGAGCCGGTCGACGAGGGCCGCCAGCTCGGTCGCCTCCGCGAGCGCGGCGGGCGCGCTCGAGTCCGTCGTCACCGGCGCGACGTCGAGCACCGAGAGCGGGACGCCGAAGACGGGGCTGGCCGCCGCGGTGGCGGCATCGTGGAGCGCGCTCACGCGGCGGCGCAGCGGGCGCAGCGGCCGGGGAGCGACTGGAGGGCGCTGTCGGAGAGCTCGAAGCCGACCGCCTCGGCGGCCTGCCGCAGCGACACGAGCGCGCACCCCTCGAGCGTCGACACCGCGCCGCAGTCGACGCACACCAGGTGGTGGTGG
>JBKPMQ010000140.1:0-5146 GCA_046732235.1 Actinomycetota bacterium | reverse complement strand
CATGTAGATCGTGCCCTTCCGGGAGCACGCCTCGAACGACAGCTTCACGTCCTTCGGGGTGAAGGCGTTCGGCGGGAACACCCGCAGGCCGTCGGCCCGGGCCGGGCCGCATCTCCCGGGCGAGAAAACGCCGACGTCGTTGATCTGGAGCTGGGCGCGCACCGTCGCCCCCGGCGCCAAGGTGACCGTCCTCACCGTCACCGGCGAGCGCTGAGCGGGGCTGCCGAGCTGCTTCCCGGAGCCGAACGCCGAGACGCCGGGGAAGCCGGCCAGCGTGCAGGCGACCGGGCCCGTATTGCGGAAGGTCAGGAACTCGTAGACGCTGCCGGCCGCGCCGTTCCCGGGCGGCGTCACGACCCCGACCGCCAGCGAGCTCGCCGTGCACCGCACGGGCGAGCCGGTCGTCGCGGTCGCCCCGGTCGACGACGCCGCAGAACCCGTCAGCGTGACGGTCCGCGACTGCGCAACCGTGACGGTGCTCGACGACCCGCCTCCGCAGCCGGCGAGGGCGGCGGTGACCAGGAGTGCGCACAGCGCGAGGGTTCGCATCGAACGGAGGCTAGAGGCTTGCGCCGAGCTCACATTGGTGTCCCCGATAACGTGTAGAGTTCGCCCGTTTGGGGCCGCGGCGGTGGGCCCGCGCGGCCTGACTCGTAGGCCTTCGGGTCAAGGAGGGGAAGGATGTTGCGACGAGTCGTTGGCCTGTTGCTCGGCCTGCTCGGAACGTGCGGTCTCGGAGGTGCCGCCGCCCTCGCCCCTGTTGCGGCTGCGAGCAGCGGACCGATACCCATCGCGCGGCTCCTGTCCCACCACTCCTACCAGACGCCGCCCACCACGGCGGACTGCCTGCAGCAGCTGCAGATCGCCTGCTACGCGCCGTTCCAGTTCCACCGCGCCTACAACCTCGGCCCGCTCTACCGCAAGGGCCTGAACGGCCGGGGCCAGACGATCGCGATCATCGACTCGTTCGGATACGAGCACATCCGCGGCGAGCTGAAGGCGTTCGACAAGGCGTTCAACCTGCCGGCGCCGCCGAGCTTCAAGATCATCCAGCCGGCTGGGCCCGTGCCGGCCTACGACCCGAACGCGCGGCCGGAGATGTTCGGCTGGGCGATCGAGACGTCGCTCGACGTCGAGTACGCCCACGCGATCGCGCCGAAGGCGAAGCTCCTGCTCGTCGAGACCCCCGTGGCCGAGACGCTCGGCACCGGGGGCTTCCCGGAGATCGTGAAGGCGGAGAACTTCGTCATCGACCACCACATGGCGAACGTGATCACGCAGAGCTTCGGAGCGCCGGAGATCGGCTTCCCGAGCAAGAAGTCGATCCTCGGCCTGCGCAGCGCATACAAGAACGCCGCCCGCCACGGCGTGAGCGTCCTCGCCGGGACCGGCGACTCCGGCGCCACCGGACCGAACTCCCTCGACTCACAGGGTTTCGCGGCCACGTTCTTCCTGCGACGGAATGTGTCCTGGCCGGCGAGTGACCCGCTCGTCACCGCGCTCGGTGGCACCCAGCTGCACCTGGATGCCAGGGGCAATCACATCTCGCCCGACACCGTCTGGAACGACACCGCCCTGTTCGGCTCGCCGGCCTCGACCGGCGGCGGGCGGTCGGTCGTGTTCTCGCGCCCGTTCTACCAGCACGGCATCGCCAATCTGCGCGGCCGGCGCGGGATCCCCGACATCTCGATGAGCGCCGCCGTCGACGGTGCGGCGCTGGTGTTCCTGGATGCCAAGGTGGGGGCCGGCCCGGCCGGCTTCTACCTCATCGGCGGCACCAGCGAGTCCTCGCCGCTCTTCGCCGGCATCGTCGCGATCGCCGACCAGCGGGCGGGCCACGGCCTCGGACTGCTGAACCCGGCGATCTACCGCCTGCTCGCACACCACGCGGCCGGCCTCGTCGACGTCACGCGGGGCAACAACACGGTCACCTTCCGGCAGGGCGGGAGCACCCACACCGTGAAGGGCTTCAGCGCCCACCGCGGGTATGACCTCGCGTCCGGCGTCGGCACCATCGACGCCGCGAAGTTCGTGCCCGAGCTCGTCGCCGCCTCGGGCGGCTGATCGCGCACGCACGCCGGCCGCCGCGCCGTTTCGCGCGGCGGCCGGCGGCGGCGCCTCACGAGTCGAGGTTGCCGCGGCGCTCGCGGTACTCCTCGAGCCCGATCTCACCCCGCGCATAGCGCTCCGCCAGGATCGTCTGCGGGTCGGGCCCGGCGTAGCCCCGGCCCCACGGGCCGGGCCGGCCCCGCCACCACGAAGCGGCCGAAGAGGATCAGGACGCCGATCCAGAAGAGCGGGATCAGCGGCCACAACAGGAACCAGCCGTGGTGGTGCCAGCCTGTGGACAGAAGCAGTGTCATCGGTTTTCCCTCGGGTGGTTGGTGGATGGAAGGAACGCTCACGCCCGGCTCGGGGCCGCACGCAGGACGCGGGCGAGCGGGCGGGGAAGCCACCAGTTCCAGCGGCCGAAGAGCGACACGGCCGCGGGCACGAGCAGGGCCCGGATGATGGTGGCGTCGATCAGGATCCCGGCGCCGAGGCCGGTCGCGATCATCTTCACGCTCGTCCCCGGCGCGGATGCCATGGCGACGAAGCCGAGAAAGAGGATCAGCGCGGCGCTCGTCACCAGGCGCCCGGTGCGGCCGATGCCCTCGACCACGGCGGCGTCGGTCGAGCCGGTGGCGTCGTACTCCTCGCGCATCCGGGCCAGGATGAACACCTCGTAGTCCATCGAGAGCCCGAACAGGAACGCGAACGTCATGAGCGGCAGCCACGACGGGATCGACCCTGAGGCGGGGATCCCCCACAGCGCGTGCGAACCCCAGCCCTCCTGCCACACGAGCGTGACGACGCCCCATGCCGCCCCGACGCTCAGGACGTTCAGGACGAGCGCCTTCGCCGGCAGCAGCACCGACCGGAACGCGCGCGCGAGCAGGAGGAACGTCAGCACGACGATCAGGGCGACCATCGCCGGGAAGTTCCCGTAGACGGCGGAGATGAAGTCGCTGTTCTGGGCCACGATCCCGCCCACGCGGACGTCTCCGCCCTCGGCGTGGGCGATGTCGCGGACGCGGTCCACAGACGAGCTCGAGTCCGAGTGGGCGAAGACGTCGACGAGCGCGGTCGAACCGCGATGCCACTCGGCCGCCGCGGGTGCGACGGCGCCCTGCACGCCGTCGGCCTGTGCCAGCCGCCGGACGAGCTGGGCCGTCTGCCCGCCGTCGGCGACGACCTCGATTGGCGTGAGGGCGCCCGAGCCGATGCCCGAGCGCTCGAGCGCGTCGAGCCCCTCCCGGGCGTCACCGGAGCGGCTGATCGTGTCCGGGTCGCCCGTCGCCGGGCCGAGGTCGATTGTCGTCGCGGCGACCACGAGCGCCCCGAGCACGGCAGTCGCGACGGCGGCCGCCGCCAGCCGGTGGCGGACGACCAGCGCGCCCCACCGCGTCCACGAGCGGCTGGCCCGGTCGTCGGTGCGCATGTGCGGCCAGTCGAGCCGCCCGCCCATCTTCGACAGGATGACGGGCAGGAGCGTCGTCACGACGGCGAGGCTGACGAGCGGGATCACCATCCCGCCGTAGCCGACGCTGCGCAGGAAGGGCACCGGCAGCGCGATGAGCGCGAGCAGCCCGATCGCGACCGTGGTGCCGCTGAAGACCACCGCGCGGCCCGCCGTCGCCATCGCGTGGACGATGGCGTCGTCGCCGGCGTGGCCGTGGGCGCGGGCCTCGCGCCAGCGCACGACGATGAGCAGCGAGTAGTCGATGGCGACGCCGAGGCCGACGAGCGCGATCAGGAAGCCGACGATGCCCGAGACCTGCGTCACGGACGCGAGCGCCCAGACGAGCAGGAAGCTGGCCATGATCGAGATCACCGCGACGACGAGCGGCACGAACGCCATCAGCGACGCGAAGACGAACGCGAGTACGAGCAGCGCGCCGAGACCGCCGAGGAGCGACTCGGCCAGGAGCCCCACCCCGCCGCCCTTGTCGTCGGACGCGGACAGGGCGTTCAGCCCGGTCAGGTGCACCGGCGCACCGGCGACGGTCGCGCCGCGAAGCGCCGCCCGGGCGGCGTCGACGGCCTGCGCGTTCTGGCCGAAGCTGCCGGGCGTGGGCGGCGGATAGGCGACGACGAACGTCGTGCGCCCGTCACGGGACACGAACGCGCGGTCGCCCGTCGATGCGTAGGAGGCGATCCGCGCGTGCGGCACCGCCGCCGCGATGCGGTGGGAGACGCGGGCGAGGCCGGCCCGCACCTGCGGCGCGGCGAGGTCCGTGCCCGCAGGCAGGGTCACGACCGCGACCAGCGGGGCGCCGTCGCCGCCGTTCCCGAACAGATGGGTGATCCGGGTGTTGGTGACGTACCCCTCGCGGCCCGGCACCGAGTACTGGTCGCTCAGCGCCCGGGTCGCAGGGCCGGTCGAGACGACTCCCGCGGCCGCGACGACCAGCCAGAAGAGGGCGACCAGGCGGCGGTGCCGGAGTGCGAATCGGGTGATGCTCGTCATGGTGTTCGACCCCCTCGGGTGGGCGTTTCGTTCACTGAAGCCACCCTAGGAGCGCCCTCCCCGGGCCGAAACGCCCCCCGGGAGGAACCTCGCCGTCCTCCCGCAGAGGGACGCGGATCCTCCCGCGGTGCGACTCGGAGGCGACGCGCGGGCGTTACCCTCGGGGTGGGATGCACGCCTCCGACCCGCGCCGCTGGACGACTCGCGACGTCGTCGTCGCGCTAGTCGCGTTCGCCCTCACACTGGGGCTGCTCGCCGGCGGCCACGGCTCGACCCGAGGCATCGATCTGCCCGGCGTCGTGCTCGCCGCCGCCGCCACCCTGCCGCTGGTGTTTCACCGGCGGTGGCCGCTGGGAGTGTTCGCCGTCGCCGCCGCCGCCAGCGCGGCGATCAACGGCCTCGGATATCAGACCGGACCGCCGTTCGGGCCGACCGTGGCGCTCTTCTACGCCGCGAACGACGACCGCACCCGCTCGCGCGCCGGCCGCACGGCCGCCGTCGTCTTCGGCATGTTCGCCGTCCACCTCGGCGCCACCTCGATCGCCGAGGGCGGTCTCCCGACGACGCCCATCCTCTTCGGCGTCGTCGTCTGGGGCGCGGCCTGGGGCATCGGCGACGGGCTGCGCGGCCGCCGCG
>JBKPMQ010000139.1:0-6774 GCA_046732235.1 Actinomycetota bacterium | reverse complement strand
TCGGCGCCGTAGGTGGATTCGAGCGCCGCGCACACGACGTCGACGCGGATGACCATGCCGGCGCCGCCGCCGTAGGGCGCGTCGTCCGCCTGCCGGTAGTCACCGAGCCCGAACGCGCGCAGGTCGATCGTGCGCAGCGCGAGCGAGCCGGCGGCGACGGCGTTTCGGACCGGCCGGGTCTCGCGCAACCAGTCGAAGTAGCCCGGGAACAGGGTGACGACGTCGAGCTCGAGCGTCACAGGAAGTCGTCCCGGATCGCGATCCGGCGGGCGGCGACGTCGACCGAGAGCACGACGTCCGCGACGAACGGGACGAGGACGGGCTCCTCCCCGCCGCGGATGTCGAGCACGTCGTTCGCGGGATAGACGAGCACGTCCGCCACGGTGCCGAGCTCGCGGTCGCCCGCCGTGACCCGGCAGCCGATCAGGTCGACGTGCAGGTAGTCGTCCGGGTCGGGCTCGGGCAGCACCGAGGCGGACACTTCGACCTCCTGCCCCCGCAGCTCCTCGGCGGCGTCGCGGTCGGACGCGCAGTCGAAGCGCAGGATCGGGCGCTGATCGGTGCCACGGCGCTCGACGACCACCGCCGGCCTGCCGCCCAGCGTCACCTCCAGCCCGGAGCGGAGCGGCACCGCGCCGCCGTGGCCCTCCAGGTGCACCGCGCCGTCGAGCCCGTGGGCGCGGCCGACCCGCCCGACGACGACCGTAGGCGGGCGCCAGGGAGTGTCAGCCGGCGACTTCGACATGCACGCGCCGCCCGCTCTGCACGGCCGACGCCTTGACGACGGTGCGAAGCGCACGGGCGATGCGGCCCTGCTTGCCGATCACCTTGCCGATGTCGTCGGGGGCGACGTGCAGCTCGAGCACGAGCTCCCCCGATGCCCCCTCATGCCGCTCGACCCGTACCTCGTCGGGGTTGTCGACGAGCTGGCGGGCCAGGTACGCGAGGAGCTCTTCCACGCGCGTCCCGGCTAGACGCCCGCGATCTTGAGCAGCTTGCGCACGGTCTCCGTCGGCTGGGCCCCGCGGGAGATCCACTCCCGGGCGCGATCAGCGTCGATCTCGACCAGCGACGGCTGCATCTGCGGGTTGTAGCGCCCGATCTCCTCGAGCGTGCGGCCGTCACGGGGCACGCGCGAGTCGGCGACCACGACCCGGTAGATCGGATTCTTGTTGGATCCATGCCGCGAGAGGCGGATCTTCACTGCCACGAATAGGCCCTTCCGTCGGGATGCTGAACCAGCAGAGTCTAGATGATCGATCGAATCACCCAGACCGGCACGGGGCGCTGCCCATCACCGTCGCATCAGGCCGGGGAGCTGCGGCATCTTGCCCTTCCCCACCTGCTTCATCATCCGCTGCATCTGCTTGAACTGCCCGAGCAGCTGGTTCACCTGCTGGACGTTCGTGCCGCTCCCGGCCGCGATGCGGCGGCGGCGACTGCCGTCGATCAGCCGCGGGTTGCGGCGCTCGGACGGCGTCATCGAGAGGATGATCGCCTCGACCCGGTCGATCTGGCGCTCGTCCACCTTCAGGTTTCGGATCTGGCGGCCGACGCCGGGGAGCATCCCCAGGAGACCCGCCATCCCCTGGCCGGCGGTCATCTTGCGCACCTGGCGGAGCTGGCCGAGGAAGTCCTCGAGCGTGAACTCGGCCTTGCGCAGCTTGGCCTCCATCTCGCGGGCCTCGGTCTCGGAGATCTGCTCCTGGGCCCGCTCGATCAGCGACATGACGTCGCCCATGCCGAGGATGCGGGACGCGAGCCGGTCGGGGTGGAACGGCTCGAGCTGGTCGAGCTTCTCGCCGACCGAGACGTACTTGATCGGCTTGCCCGTGACCGCACGGACGGCGAGCGCTGCGCCGCCGCGGGCGTCGCCGTCGAGCTTCGTCAGGATGACGCCGTCGTAGTCGACCGCCTCGGCGAAGGCCTCGGCGACGTTCACGGCGTCCTGGCCGGTCATCGAGTCGAGCACGAGCAGAACGTTGTGGGGCTTCGTCGCCTGCTTCACCCGGACGAGCTGGTCCATCATGTCCTCGTCGATGTGGAGGCGGCCGGCGGTGTCGATGATGACGACGTCGCGCCCCTGCGCCCGGGCCTGCTCCACCCCCCACGTCGCCACCTCGACCGGATCGGCGTCGGTGCCGCGCTCGTAGACGGGCACCTGCAGCGACTTCCCGAGCGTCTGCAGCTGCTGCACGGCGGCGGGCCGCTGCAGGTCGCAGGCCACCATGGCGGGCGAGCGCTTCTGCTTCGCCAGGACGCGCGCCAGCTTGCCGCACATCGTCGTCTTGCCGGCGCCCTGAAGCCCCGCCATGAGGACGATCGTCGGCGGCCGGTTCGCGAACGAGAGCCCCGACCCGGCGCTGCCCATGAGCTCGGTCAGCTCCTCGTGGACGATCTTCACGACCTGCTGGCCCGGCGTGAGGCTCTCCATCACCTCGGATCCCATCGCCCGCTCGCGCACCTTGGCCACGAAGTCGCGGACGACGCCGAAGTTCACGTCGGCCTCGAGCAGCGCGAGGCGGATCTCGCGCATGGCCTTCTGGATGTCCTCCTCGCTCAGGCGGCCCTGGCTGCGCAGGCCGTCGAGCGTGGCGCCGAGACGGTCGGAGAGGGATTCGAACATGGTTCGAAGCCTAGTAGCTAGACGGCGGCCGGCTGGAGCACGCGGCCGAAGAGCTCGAGCAGGCGCATCCAGTGCCGCTCGGAGGCCTCCTCGTCGTAGGCCGGCGTGTCGGCCTGCGTCCAGCCGTGCGCCGCGCCGGGATAGAGCTCGGCGGTGTGGCGGACGTGGGCCTCGGCCAGGGCGCGGGTGAGGCGGGCCATCTGCTCCGGGGGCATCGAGCGGTCGTTGTCCGCGTGGCCGATGTAGAGCTCGGCCGCGGCGCGCACCGCCGCGAGATGGGGGCTCGAGTCCTCGCCGGCGGCCAGCCCGCCGCCGTGGAAGCTCGCCGCCGCCGAGACCGCGTCCGCGAACTCGCCCGCCATCCGCAGCGACAGCCGCCCGCCCATGCAGTAGCCGACCGTGCCGATCGGCGCCTCGCGCACCTCGGAGCGGCCACGCAGGAACTCGAGCCATGCCTGTCCGTCGGAGATCGCCGCCTCGGGCGTCACGAGCGCCATCATCGGCTTCAGCTCGTCGAACAGCGCCGAGCGGTCGGGCGAGCGCAGCCTCTCCTCGAGGTTGTCGACGACCGGCGAGCGCGTGCTCCGGTAGAAGACGTTCGGGACGAAGACGCAGTAGCCGTGGCCGGCCAGGCGGCGCGCGTGCTCCTCCACGGCCGGCCGGAGCCCGTAGGCGTCCATGAAGAGGACGACGCCCGGGCGCGGGCCGCCCGCCTCCGGGTGGCAGAACAGCGCATCGGCGGTTCCGTCGCGCGTGGGCACGTCCACGGTCTCGGCGACGACCGCTGCGGTCGCGTCCGGCATCTCAGTCACCTCCGGCGAAGAGCGCCCTGGCGAAGTCCCCGGGGTCGAACGGGCGCAGGTCCTCGATCCCCTCCCCGATTCCGATCAGCTTCACCGGAATCCCCAGCTCATGGGCGATCGCGAGCGCGATCCCGCCCTTGGCGGTGCCGTCGAGCTTCGTCAGCACGATCCCGGTCACGTCGACGGCTTCCGCGAACAGGCGCGCCTGCTGGAGCCCGTTCTGGCCGGTGGTCGCGTCGATCGTGAGCAGCACCTCGTGCGGCGCGCCGTCGATCCGGCCGGCGATGACCCGGTGGATCTTGCGCAGCTCGTCCATGAGGTGGCCCTGGGTGTGCAGGCGGCCGGCGGTGTCGACGATGACGACGTCGCGGCCACGGGCCTCGGCGGCGGACACGGCGTCGAAGGCAACCGCGGCGGGATCTCCGCCTGACTGGGAGGAGACAAAGTCGGCGCCCGCGCGCTCCGCCCATGTCTCCAGCTGCTCGCCGGCGGCGGCCCGGAACGTGTCCGCGGCGCCGATCACGCACGTGCGGCCGCCCTCGCGCAGGTGCCAGGCGATCTTGCCGATCGAGGTGGTTTTGCCCGTGCCGTTCACGCCGCTCACGAGCAGGACGGCGGGATGGGCGGTGATGTCGATCCGGGGATCCTCGGCCGGCGTCATCAGCTCGGCGATGATCTCCTGGAGGCGGGTCGAGAGCTCCTCGGCCGTCGTCAGCCGGCCGGCGTCGGCCTCCGCCTCGAGCCGCTCGATGACGGCCACGGTCGCCGGGACGCCGCAGTCGGACAGGAGCAGGGCCTCCTCGAGCCGCTCCCACACTTCGGCGTCGGCGGGGTTGAACATCACGCCGGCCAGCTGCTGCGTCATCGCCCGGCGGCTGCGGGAGAGGTTGTCGCGGAGGCGCGCGAAGAGGCCCCGGCCCGCCTCCTCCGGCTCCGGTTCGAGGGTGTCGTCGCCGTCGCCGGTGCGGAACATCGACTGCCATGTGCGCGCCACGAGGCCGGATCGTAGTAGCGTCGTGCCCGTGACGGAGGTGCCAGTCGACGGGCTTCGGGACGCGCTGCGGGCGCGGGCGGCTGCGCTCGGCTTCGGCGACGGCGCCGCGGACATCGTCACCGACCACTTCCTGGATGCCGAGCTGCGGGGCGCGCCGACGCACGGCGCGGAGCGCATGCGCTGGCTCTCGACCTTCTCCGACCTCCAGCCGACCGCCAGGCCGGCGCTCGTCTCCCGCGCCGACGGCCTCTCGCGTTGGGACGGGGCCGGCGCCGTGGGCTACGTCGCCCTGGCGGAGGCGCTCGACCGCGAGGCCGACGACCCGCCCGCCGGCGCCCGCCTCGTCGTCGTCGGGCACTGCTTCCCGACCGGGCGGCTGGGGTGGTTCGCCGAGCGCGTCGCCCGGCGCGGACTCATGTGCCTGCTCGTGTCGACCTCGACGCCGCGGATCGTGCACCCCGACGGCGGGCCGCCGCTGCTGGGCACGAACCCGTTCTGCCTCGCCCTCCCCGGCCCGAACCATCCGACCGTCGTGGACGTCTCGATGGGGCGCGTCACCTACGGCACGGTGCTGCATGCGGCGGCGCGCGGCGCCCAGCTCCCCGAAGGCTCCGCCCGCCGGCCCGACGGCTCGGCCGAGTCCGAGCCGGGCCAGGTGATCGCCGACCTGGCCGGGATCGTGCCGTTCGGCGCCGACCAGGCGTACAAGGGGTTCGCGCTCGCCACCGTCGTCGAGCTCCTCTGCGGCGCGCTCGCAGGCACGGACGGCTACTCGGCCGTCGCCCTGATCGCCCCTCCCCAGTCCGACCCGGTGGCGTGGCTGCGGCGAATCGCCGAGGGCCGCCGCCTCCCCGGAGACCGCAGCTCGCGCGCGCTCGACGACGCGCTCGCGCGGGGCACCGTCGAGATCCCCGACGACCTGTGGGCGTGGCTGCGGGACGCGCCTGCGTGACGCGCGACCTGGGGAACGGCTACGAGCTCTCCGACGACCGCGACCGGCTCGACCGTGCGGCCGTCCACGCCTACCTGACGAGGTCCTACTGGGCGCTCGGGCGCACGCGCGAGCGCCAGGATCACCTGATCGACGGGAGCTACGTCGTCGGGCTCTACCACGAGGGCGCGCAGGTCGGCTTCGCGCGGGCCGTCGACTGCGACGCCGCCCATTTCGTCTACCTGGCCGACGTGTACGTGCTCGATGAGCACCGCGGCGCCGGGCTCGGCGTCGAGCTCGTCCGCGAGATCGTCGATAACGGCCCGTACGCCGACCGCACCTGGGTGCTGCACACGCGCGACGCGGCGACCCTCTACGAGCGCTTCGGCTTCCGCCACCACGAGCGCCTCATGCAGCGGGACGCAGCCAGCGGGGTCTGACCCCGAACGGCGGCCGTTGCGGATTCGTTGCGAAGTTGTGACGCGGCCTAGCCGGCCGGGCGCAGGTCGACGTCCGCGGTGACCCGGCGCGAGAGCACCTTCGACTCGCCGTCGGCAGCCATCGTCACCCCGTAGAGCAGATCGGCGACCTCCATGGTGCGCCGCTGGTGGGTGATCACGATGAACTGGGCCCGCTCCTGGTAGGCGCGCAGCAGGTCGAGGAAGCGCTCGATGTTCGCGTCGTCGAGGGCCGCTTCGACCTCGTCGAGGACGTAGAACGGCGACGGCTTCGTGAGCAGGAGGGCGAACAGGAACGCGATCGCCGTCAGCGCCTTCTCGCCGCCCGAGAGCAGCGTGAGCGCCTCGATCCGCTTCCCCGCCGGCTTCACCTCGAGCTCGATCCCGGCCTCGCCGGGGCGCGCCGCCTCGTCCTCGCCCTCCACCGCCTCCCCCTCAAACGCGGCGGGCGCGGCCGAGACGACGTCGTCCGTCAGGCGCAGGCGGCCCGAGCCGCCCGGGAACAGGGTGCGGATCACCTCGGTGAAGTTGCGGGCGACCTGGTCGAAGGTCTCGGCGAAGCGGCGGTCGATGGTCTGCGTGAGGTCGCGGATCAGCCCGCGCAGCTCCCGCAGCGAACGCTCCAGGTCGGCGCACTGCTCGGTGAGCTCGCCCGTGCGCCGCTTCTCGGCCTCGTACTCCTCGGCCGCCAGCGGGTTCACCGCCCCGAGGCTCTCGCGGCGGCGCTCCAGCCGCTCCATCCGGGCGGCGACCGCCTCACGCTCCTCGGGCGGGAGCGGCTCCTCGAGCTCCGGCGCCGGCTCGGACGCATCCGGGGAGATCTCGGCCCCGCGGCGGCCGAGCTCGGCGATGCGGTCGGTGCTGCGGGTCAGGTCGACCTCGATCTCCGTCGCCGTCGCCGCGACCGTGCGCGCGGCCGCCTGGACGCCGGCCTCGTCGTGGGCGCACGCCTGGAGCTCGGC
>JBKPMQ010000138.1:0-11348 GCA_046732235.1 Actinomycetota bacterium | reverse complement strand
CCGGCGCTGCCGCGATCGGCCTCCGGAAGATCCTGAACCGCGACGAGGACGAGTTCGAGTACGAGGCGTAGGGGCCGCTGCGCGGCCTCGGAAGGAGGCCCGAGATGAGCGAGGCGACCCGCGAGGCGGCCGAGGCCGCTATCGACGTCCTGCTGCAGGAGCGGCGTGAGTTCCCGCCCTCGGCGGAGTTCTCGTCCTGCGCGGTCGTGTCCGACCCCGGCGTCTACGAGCGGGCCGACGCCGACCTCGACGGGTTCTGGCTCGAGCAGACCGCCGAGTTCCTGACCTGGGCGGCGCGGCCCACAAAGGGGCTCGACTGGGACCCGCCGCACTGCACCTGGTTCGCCGACGGCGCGCTGAACGTGAGCGCGAACTGCCTCGACCGCCACGTCGAGGCCGGCCGCGGCGGGAAGGTCGCCTACCACTTCGTCCCCGAGCCGGAGGGCGAGGACGACCGCGCGATCACCTACGCCGATCTGCTGGCCAACGTGTGCCGGTTCGCCAACGCGCTGCGCGGGCTGGGGATCGGGAAGGGCGATGTCGTCGGCCTCTACATGGGCATGGTGCCGGAGCTCGCCGTGGCGATGCTCGCGTGCGCCCGGATCGGCGCGCCGCACGTCGTCGTCTTCGGCGGGTTCTCGGCGGAGGCGCTGGGCGAGCGGCTCGAGTCGACCGGCGCGAAGCTCCTCGTGACCCAGGACGAGGCCTGGCGCAAGGGCAGCCGTGTCCCCCTGAAGGTCACCGCCGACGCGGCGGTCAAGCTGGCGCCGACGGTGGAGCACCTGGTCGTGCTGCGGCGCACCGGCGCCGATGTCCCCATGCAGGACGGCCGCGACCTCGACTGGGCCGCGTTCGTCGACGGCCAGTCCGACGCATGCCCGGCAGAGCCGATGGAGGCCGAGCACATGCTCTTCGCGCTCCACACATCGGGGACGACGGCGAAGCCGAAGGCCGTCGTCCACACGTCCGGCGGCTACCTCACCTACGTCGCCGTCACCCACCGCTGGATCTTCGACATCAAGGACGACGACGTCTACTGGTGCGCGGCCGACATCGGCTGGGTGACCGGGCACAGCTACATCGTCTACGGGCCGCTCGCCAACTGCACCACCGGCGTGCTCTACGAGGGCGACCCGATGCACCCGGCGCCCGACCGCCACTGGGAGATCATCGAGCGCTACGGGGTCACCCAGTACTACACGGCGCCGACGCTGATCCGGGCGTTCATCAAGGCGGGGCCGGACCATCCGGCCGGCCACGATCTGAGCTCCCTGCGGGTGCTCGGATCGGTCGGCGAGCCGATCAACCCCGAGGCGTGGGTCTGGTACTGGAAGTACATCGGCGGCGAACGGTGCCCGATCGTCGACACGTGGTGGCAGACCGAGACCGGCGGCATCCTCATCTCGGCGCTCCCCGGCCTCGTGACCGCCAAGCCGGGCTCGGCGACGCGGCCGTTCCCGGGGATCCGGGCGGCGGTCGTGGACGAGGGCGGCAAGCCGGTCGCACCGGGCAGCGGCGGCTACCTCGTGATCACGCGGCCGTGGCCGGGCATGTTCCGAACGCTCTACCAGGACGACGAGCGCTACATCTCGAACTACTTCTCCAAGTACGGCCACAGCACGTACTTCCCCGGCGACGGCGCCCGCCAGGACGCCGAGGGCGACTTCTGGCTGCTGGGACGCGTCGACGACGTCATGAACGTCTCCGGGCACCGGCTCTCGACGATCGAGCTCGAGTCGACGCTGGTCGAGCACCCGGCGGTGGCCGAGGCCGCAGCAACCGCGGCGCCCGACCCGCTGACCGGCCAGACGCCGCTCTGCTTCGTGCTGCTGCGGGCCGGCCGCGAGCCGAGCGACGAGCTGGCGGCGGAGCTACGGGACTGGATCGGCGAGAAGATCGGCAAGATCGCACGGCCGAAGGCGGTGATCATCGTCGACGACCTGCCGAAGACGCGCTCCGGCAAGATCATGCGCCGGCTGCTGAAGGACGTCGCGGAGGGCCACGAGCTGGGCGATACGACGACGCTGCGCGACCCGGCCGTGGTGGAGGATCTGAAGCGCCAGACCGACGCGGTCCTGCGCGGAGGCTGATCGCCACCGGCGTGAATAAAAGGGGTCTGACCCCGTTTATTCAGCGGCAGGCTGGTCGCGGAGCGCGCGCAGGGCGAGCTGGACGGCCGTCACCACCAGCACGACCGCGAACAGGCGCTGGAGGGTGGCGTTGGGCAGGGAGTCGGCCACGATCTCGCCGAGCTTGGCCGTCGGGATGGAGGCGACGCCGATGATGACCGCATCGCGCCACGTCACCGAGCCGTAGGTCGTCTGCCGCCACGAGCCCATCAGCACGACCGGGACCATCGCGGCCAGCGACGTCGCAACGGCGACACGGGCCGACGCGCCGAGGAAGATCAAGGTCGGCACGAACACGACCCCGCCGCCCACGCCGAAGAGCGCCGAGAGCGTGCCGGCCAGCAGGCCGAGGGCCGCCGCGAGGACGTCGTGGCTCACAGGGCCAGCTTCCCGGCGCTCACGACGAGGAGGACCGAGAACGCGAGCACCGCGCCGCGGGGCGCGATCCGCTGGTGCACCCAGGCGCCGAGCACCGCGCCCGCCGTCGCCGGCAGGCCGATGAGCGCGGCGTCGGCCCAGTCGACGTTCCCCGCCTGGGCGTGCGACGCAGCCGCGGCCACCGCGGTGAAGAGGATCGCCGCGAGCGACGTCGCCATGGCCCGTTTGGGCGCATACGCGACCAGGGCAACGAGGAGAGGCACGATCACGATGCCGCCGCCGATGCCCAGCACCCCGGAGAGGAAGCCCGCGGCCAGGCCGATGCCCACGAGGGCCAGGGTTCGCCGCGACACGGCGGGTATTGTAGGCCCCGTGGACGGCAGCCTCGCCCGCCTGGTCGCGCCGCTTCGTGCGCAACCGCGGCGCGGCGCGGTGCTCTGCGACATCGACGGCACGCTCGCGCCGATCGTCGCCGCACCCGAGGATGCGCGCGTGCTTCCGGAGGCGCTGGCCGCCCTTGAGCGGCTGGCGTCCCGCTACGCGCTCGTCGGCTGCGTGACCGGCCGGCCGGCGGCCGAGGCGCGCATGCTCGTCCCCGTCGAGGCGGTCGCCATCTCCGGCAACCACGGCCTCGAGGTGTGGCGCGACGGCGCGGTGCACCTGGCCCCGCAGGCGGAGAAGTACCTGCCCGCGATCCACGAGGCGATCCAGATGGTCCGCAACGACGGCCTGCTGCCCGAGCTGGGCTGCCACGTCGAGGACAAGGGCATCACGTTCACGATCCACTACCGCAACTCGCCCCGCGCCGACCACGCCCGCCGCTACCTGGAGACGCAGATCGTGCCCAAGCTGGAGCGGGCCGGGCTGGCGTACAACTTCGGCCGCATGGTGCTCGAGGTGCGCCCACCCGTCCCGGTCGACAAGGGCGCGGCGGTCGTGCGTCTGCGCGGCCGCAAGCGGATCGACCACCTGCTCTTCGTCGGCGACGACCGCAGCGACCTGGACGCGTTCCGCGAGGCGACGATCCGGATCGCCGTCAACTCGGCCGAGGTGCCCCGGCAGCTGATCCAGGCCGCCGACGCGGTCGTGGACGGCCCCCGCGCGGTGGTCGCACTGCTCGAGCACCTTGCGGACGTGGGGTGAGAAACACCACCCTGCCGCTCGGCCGCCCCGGGGCGTACGCTCGAAGTGGATGCGCCGCGACGCGATCATGGTGGAGGTCGAGCCGGACGAGCTCCGCGAGACGGAGCCCGGCGTCGTCGACGTGTTCGACGCGCTCGGCCGCCAGTTCTTCTGGGCCGACGTCGTGATGGTGGCGGCGCGCGAGTCGGAGTCGGACGTCCTCGTCGGCGAGGTCGTCTACACGCCCCGCTAGCTCCGCGAGCGCCGCGTGCCGGCCTTCAAAAGTTTGCGCAGCTCCGGCCACGGGCGCGTGTTCACCACGCTGGCCGGGCCGGTCCAGCCGCGGCGGGCGTTCATGACGCCGTAGGGCAGGTAGTCGATCGCGGCCACGGAGTGGGCGTCGGTGTCGATCGCGAGCATCGCCCCGGCCTCCACGGCGAGCCGCACGTGCACGTCGCTCAGGTCGAGCCGGTGCGGCTGCGAGCTGACCTCGAGCGCCGTGCCCGTCTCAACCGCCTTGGCCACCACCGCCTCGATGTCGAGCGAGTTGGGCCGGCGGCGGCCGATCAGCCGCCCGGTGGGGTGGCCGAGCACGTCGACGTGCGGGTTCTCGAGGGCGGCGCACACGCGCTTCGTCTGGTCGGCGGCCGAGAGCCGGTGGGAGGCGTGGACGCTCGCGACGACGACGTCGAGCTGGGCCAGCAGCTCGTCCGAGTAGTCGAGCGAGCCGTCGCGGAGGATGTCCACCTCGGCGCCGGCGAGGAGCGTGAAGTCCGGCGCGAGCGTCGCGGACAGCTCGCGCACCCGCTCGACCTGGGCGTGCAGGCGGCCGGCGTCGAGGCCCATCCCGAACCCGACCGAGGGCGAGTGGTCGGTCACGTTCATGTACTCGTAGCCGCGCGCCCGCGCCGCCTCGACCATGCGCTCGAGCGTGGCCTTGCCGTCGCTCCAGTCGGTGTGGACGTGCAGGTCGCCGCGGATGTCGGAGACCTCGACGAGCTCCGGCATCCGCCCGTTGCGAGCCGCTTCGAGCTCGCCCCGCCCCTCGCGCAGCTCCGGCGGGATCCAGGGCAGGCCCAGGTGCTCGTACACCTCGGCCTCGTCGTCGCTGCTCCAGACCTCGCCCGACTCGACGTGCTCGATCCCGTACTCGCTGACGGAGAGCTTCTTGCGCACCGCCGCCTCGCGCAGCGCGACGTTGTGGGCCTTCGAGCCGGTGAGGTGCTGGAGCAGGTTGCCGTAGCAGCCCTCCGGCACCATCCTCAGCTCGACCACCGTGCCGTCGTGGGCGCTCGCCGCGATGCGGCTGTCGCCCCGGGAGACGACCTCGGCCACCCACTCGCCGGCGGTGAACGCCTCGGCAGCCGCGATGCGGTCGGAGACCGCCGCGACGACGTCGACGTCCTTGCTCGTCTCCTTGTAGCGGCGGACGCTCCCGGCGAGGTCGCAGCGGATCACGCCGTCGCAGGCGCGCAGGTCGGCGACCACCTTTTCGCCCAGCTGTCGCGCGCGGGCGATCGACCGCCGCGGCACGGCCGCCGCGCCGTCGCCGCCATCCGCAAGGCCCGCCAGGATGGCCGCCTCGGTCTTCTCCCCCATCCCCGAGAGCGCCCGGATCCGGCCCGCGCCGGCGGCCTCGCGCACGTCCTCGACGGTGCGCAGCTCGAGCTCGGAGAAGATGCGCCGGGCGGTCTTCGGGCCGACGCCCTGGAGCCGCATCACCGCGACCGCGCCGGGCGGATTGCGGTCGACGAGGCGCGTGAGGGCGGCGATCTCGCCGGTGCCGAGCAGCTCGGCCACCTTGTCGGCGATCGTCTGCCCGACGCCCGGCAGGCTGGTGAGACGCGACTCGGCCGAGAGCCGGGCCACCGACTCGGCCGTCTCGCGCAGCGTCTGCGCGGCCCGCCGGTAGGCGAGCACCCGGTAGACCACCGCCCCTTCCAGCTCGAGCAGGTCCGCCATCAGCTCGAACCGCTCCGCGATGGCCGCATTGGAGAGCGGCGGAGATTCCACGAGGCCAATGCTAGTGTGGCCGGGTGCCCGACAGGTTCGTGATCGTGCTGCCCACGTACAACGAGCGCGGCAACCTGGAACGGGTGGTGGAGGCGATCGGGGAGCAGCGCGCCCACACGCCGTTCCCGGGCGACGTCCTGGTGGTCGACGACGCGTCCCCGGACGGCACCGGCACGCTCGCCGACGAGCTGGCCGCCCGGCACCCGTGGGTGCACGTGCTGCACCGGCCGGGCAAGCGCGGCCTCGGCCTGGCCTATGTCCACGGCTTCCGGTGGGCGCTCGAGCGCGACTACACCCACATCCTGGAGATGGATGCCGACCTCAGCCATCCGCCCGATGCGATCCCGCTGCTGCTCGAGGCGGCCGCCGACGCCGATCTCGTGCTCGGGTCGCGCTACGTCCCCGGCGGAGGCGTCGTCGGGTGGCCGCCGCACCGGCGGCTGATCTCGCGCGGCGGGTCGCTCTACGCGCGGACGCTGCTCGGCGTCTCGGTGCGCGACCTGACCGGCGGGTTCAAGTGCTTCCACCGGCGCGTGCTCGAGCACACCGACCTCGACTCCGTCCACGGCCAGGGCTACGTCTTCCAGATCGAGCTCACCTACCGCACCCTGCGGATGGGAGGCCGCGTCCGCGAGGTGCCGATCACGTTCTGCGACCGGACGGCCGGGACGAGCAAGATGACGCCCGCCATCGTGGCCGAGGCGGTGTGGAAGGTGCCTGCGCTGCGCCTGCGGCGGTCCCACCCGCCGCACGACGGCCAGCTGCAGCCGGGCGGCGTCACATCGCTGGTCGCGTCACGCCCGCCGCTATAGTCAAAGCTCTGGTTTCGAGACAGGAGCGGGGGTCGTGAGCGAACGGTTGATCGAGGTTTCAGACGCCACCTGGGAGTCCGAGGTGATCGCGGCCGACGGGCCCGTCGTGGTCGATTTCTGGGCGCCGTGGTGCGGCCCGTGCCGCGTGATGGATCCCATCCTCGACGAGCTCGCCGACACCCACGCCGGCCGGGTGAAGTTCACGAAGGTGAACGTCGACGACAACATCCAGACGGCCACCCGCTACGACATCCTCTCGATCCCGACGCTGATGGTGTTCGAGGGCGGCGAGGTCCAGAAGAAGCTGATCGGGGCGATCCCGCGGCGGCGGCTCGAGGACGAGCTGTCCACCTGGACGGGAACCGCCGCCTAGTCGTCAGGCGCGCAGCACCGCGAGCGCACTGACGCCGGCCACGATCACGACCGCGCCGGCGACCTGACGCGAGGCGATGCGCTCGCCGAGGATCGCGAACGACGTGATGGTCGCGACCGCGGCGAACTGCGATCCGAGCACGGCCGGGATGGCGACGCCGTGGTGCGCGCCGGTGACGTAGCTGACGTACCCGACCAGCTCGGCCGTGGCCGAGAAGCACACCATCCACCAGGCCGCGCCGGGCAGCCGCAGCCGCCGGCGCAGGAGCAGCGGCAGCGCGATCACGGCGACGCCGACGATCCGCGCCACCAGGATCGTCCACAGCGCGCCGAGCGCGTCGCCGGCGCGGGCACTCGCCACGAGATTGACGCCGAACAGGCAGGCGGCCGCAAGCGCGTAGAGCGACGGGCGCAGGTGCACGTCGGCGGCGTGGCCGCGCATCGTGACGACGACGACACCGCAGGCGATGACGACGAGGCAGACGGCCACGGCGACCGTGAGCGTCTCCCCGAGCGCGATCGAGAACACCGCCGCGAGGGCTCCCTCGGTGGACGCGATGGGCGCGACGACGCCCACCTTGCCGAGGCGCAGCGCCCGGTAGAGCATCGAGAGGCCGGCTGCCGAACCGGCGCCGGCGAGCACCGCCCATGCCCAGGCGCCGTCGGTCGCGTCCTGCGGGAGCCCGGATGCGGGCGCCAGCACCGCCAGCGCCCCGAGGCCGAGCAGCATGACATAGGCGAGCGCCTGCTGGGATCCGAGCAGGCGGGTCGAGCGCGACGCGACGACGGTCGAGAAGCCCCAGGAAAACGCGGCCCCCAGGCCGCCCAGGATCGGGATCACGCGAAGTGGTCCCAGCCCCGCAGCGACCGCGGCCGGCCCTCGCCGTCGAGCAGCAGGACCTCGCCGTCCGTGGTCAGCCGCCCGACCACCGTGGCCGGCACCGGCAGCTCAACGCCGTCCGGCACCGCGGCGAGGAGCTCGTAGTCCTCGCCGCCCGCCGCCGCCTGCTCGACGGTGGCGCCGGCCGCACGCGGGAGCCGCTCGAGCTCGACCACCGCCCCCGTGCCCGAGGCCGCTGCCAGCCGACCGACGTCGGTGGCGATGCCGTCGGAGAGGTCGAGCATCGCGGTCGCCACGGCCGCAAGCGCCCTGCCCTCGGCCAGCCGCGGCGTCACCCGGGCCGCGTATCCGCCGGCGGCCTGGCCGCCCAGCGTCCCGGTGACCACCAGCAGGTCGCCCGGACGGCCGCCGGAGCGGAGGACGGGGCGCTCGGCCTGACCGACGGCGGTCACCGAGACGAGCAGCTGCCCGCTCCGGGACAGGTCGCCGCCCGAGAGCGGGACGCCATGTTCCGCCATCCCGGCAGCCAGCTCGCGGACGTCCTTGAACCCCTCGGGGAGGCCGAACGCGGCCAGCAGGCAGAGGGGCTCGGCGCCCATCGCCGCCATGTCGGACAGGCTGGCCGCGGCGGCGCGGTGGCCGATGTCGCGGGGAGATAGGCGCCCGCGGTCGAAGTGGACGCGGTCGACGAGGATGTCGGTCGAGGCCACGATGCCGCCGGCGAGGACGGCCGCGTCGTCGCCGATGCCGACCGTCACGCCGGCGCCCTCGCCCCCGGCGACCGCGGCGATGGCGGCCACCAGGTCGTCCTCTGATAGCATGGCGCGCAATGTACCGCGCCCGGTTCACCTTCCCCTTTACCAGCCCGCCGGGAGGCGTCTGAGCGCGTACGCGAAGCCCGCCGTGCCGTTTGGAAGCCTCCGCAGGATGCGGGGGCTTTTTTCGTGATGGAGGATCGATCGATGCCGATGACCGTTGCCTATCCCGGCGAGGAGGGCGCCTACGCCGCAGAGGCCGGCGCGCGGCTCTACCCCGACGCCGAGCTCCTGTCGCTGCGGTCGTGGGCCGACGTCGTCCGCGCGGTCGGGAAGGGCGACGCCGGCTACGGCGTCCTCCCGATCGAGAACTCCCTGGCGGGGCCGATCCCCGAGACGTACGACCTGCTCGCGCACGCGCCGCTCGCGATCGTCGCGGAGACGGTGATCCCGGTGCCGCACTGCCTGGTCGGACTGCCGGGGACGAACATCGACGCGCTCGCGCGCGTGCACTCGCACCCGGCCGCCCTGGCCCAGTGCCGCCGGTTCCTCTCCTCGCTCCCCGACACCCTGCCCGAGGTCGCGCCCTCGACGGCGGCCGCCGCCCGCCGGGTCTCGGAGGCGGGCGACTCCCGCCAGGCGGCGCTCTCGTCGCGGCGGGCGGCGGAGCGGTTCGGCCTCGTGGTGCTCCTGAACGACGTCTCCGACCACGCCGAGAACTACACCCGCTTCGTCAGCGTCGCCAACCACACCCGCATCGACCGCGACGGTGTCCGCCTGTGGCACACCGCCGTGCGGTTCGTGACCCACCACCATCCGGGCGCGCTGCTCTCCGCGATCGAGCCGCTGGCCCGCTACGGCGTGAACATGGTGTCGCTGCAGTCGCGCCCCATCCCGGGTCGCCCGTGGAACTACCAGTTCTACGCCGACCTCGAGGGCCACCCTCTGGACGCGGCCGTCGCCACCGCCCTGCGCGAGCTCGAGCAGAACGTCGCCGACATGGGCTACCTGGGCTGCTACCCGGCGTTCGAGCGCGACTGACCGAGCCGGGCGTACGGCCGCGGTGGTATGCTCGCGGCCCCGCGAGCGGTGAAGGGAAGCCGGTGCGAATCCGGCGCGGTCCCGCCGCTGTGAGGGCGTCCGTCCGGCGCACCCGATGGGTGGCCACTGGCCGAGAGGCCGGGAAGGTCAGCAGGACGGCCCGGATCCCCGGGAAGCCGCGCCCGAGCCAGAAGACCTGCCGCTCGCCGAAACGACGACGCCTCTCGAGGAAGGAGGACACGTTGGCGAGAACTCGCCTCCACCACCTGGCCGTGCTGGTGGCCGTCTGGGCCGCCGTCGGCCTTGGCGCAGCCCAGACCGCGGCCGCCGCCGCACCCGTCCATGTCAAGGTGCGGGTGGAAGGTCCGGCACGCACGATCACGCAGTCCACCCAGGTGCCGATCACCGGGACGTTCGCCGGCCACACACTGTCCGGCCCGACCGCCCTCGGCGCCCTGCTCGCCGCCGGCAGGCACCGCCACTTCCCCGTCGGCCTCGAGTGGTTCGACTGCTGCGGGTTCTTCGTCGACTCCGTCGCCGGGGTGCCGGGCGACGCGACGCACTTCTGGGCGTTCAAGGTCGGCCACACGCTGTCGTCGATCGGCGCGGGCGCCGTCAAGGCCACGCCCGGGATGAGCGTGCTCTTCTACTACACGACGTTCGATCCCAACACCGGCGCGACCAAGCCCACGCTCGCGATCGCGCCGGCCAACCGGACGATCGCCCGCGGCGGGGCGCTGACGTTCGCCGTCACGTCCTTCAACGACGCCGGCCACCGCTCCGCGGCGGGGGGCGCCTGGGTGAACGTGAACGGGATCGCGACGCGGGCCGACTCCACGGGCCACCTGACGGTGCGCTTCACGCACACGGGTACGTTCCCGGTGCGGGCAACGCTGGCCGGCACGATCCGCTCGCGCACGATATGGGTGCACGTCACGCGCTCGGGCTCGTCCTGACGGTCGCAGCGGTCGCGGCCTGCGGCACGTCTCTGGCGAAGGCGCCGAGCGGGCCCCGGGCCGCGACCGTGACGATCACCCGCGGGTTCGGGGGGCAGACGCTCGCCTCTGCGCGCGCCGCCCCCGGGCAGTCGGCGCTGACGGCGCTGCGGCGCGTGTCCCGCGTCTCGACCAGCTACGGCGGCCGCTTCGTCGAGGCGATCGACGGCCTCGCCGGCGACCAGTCGCAGGGGATGGCCTGGCTCTACTTCGTGAACGGCATCCAGGCGAACGTCGGCTCCGCCGACTACACCCTCCACCCGGGCGACCGGGAGTGGTGGGACTACCGCTACTGGAGCGACCTGATCCAGGTGCCGGTCGCGATCGGTGCCTGGCCCGAGCCGTTCGTCCACGGCTGGGGCGGCGACCGGCCGGCGGTGAGCGTCACCGGGCCGGCGTGCGCGGGCCAGATCCGCGCCGCCCTGCGGAAGGCGGGCGCGCGGGTCGTGCGCAAGAGCTCGGCCTGGTCGGTGCGGGTCGCGACCTTCGCGCAGGCGGCCTCCGAGCTCCCGTCGAGCCTGTGGCAGGGACGCGGCCTGACGGTATCGCTCGACCACGGCCGCGTCATGGTCTACCGCGGCCGCGCCGGCCTGCGTCCCAACCCGCGGGCGCACGCGCTCATCGCCGGTCGCCAGCCGGGCCCGGCCACCGGGAAGTCGGCCGAGGTGGTCGTTGCCGGCGACACGGCGGCGGCCGCCTGTGCGGCGGCGCACACGCTCGCCGCCGACCCGGGCGCGGTTCGCAACGCCTATGCCGTCGCACTGGACGCGTCCGGCCACGTGATCGCCTACGGTGGCAGACCGTGAAGCCGCTGCCCGCAGCGCTTGTCACCGGGCCGCCGCTGGTCGCCGCGATCGCGGCGTGGAGCCCGCTCTGGCTCGCGGCAGCGA
>JBKPMQ010000137.1:0-10691 GCA_046732235.1 Actinomycetota bacterium | reverse complement strand
CCCGAGCCGATCGTCCCCCGCGAGCTGTGCCTGCCGGTGAAGGGCCGGATCGGCCCGTCAGGCGAGGAGGTCGAGCCGCTCGACGAGGCCGGCGTGCGCGCCGCCGCCCGGCGACTGGGAGAGGAGGGCGTCGCGGCGGTGGCCGTGATGCTGCTCTTCTCGTTCCTGAACCCCGCCCACGAGGATCGGGTAGGCGAGATCCTGGCCGAGGAGCTGCCCGGCGTCGCGGTCTCGCTCAGCTCCCGGGTCGTCCCGGAATACCGCGAATACGTGCGCGCATCGACGACGGCGATGAACGCGTCGCTCCTGCCGCTCCTGGGCGAGTACCTGGGCGCGGTCGGCGACGAGGTGCGGGGCGAGGGCGTGCGGGTGCCGCTGCACCTGATGCAGACCAACGGCGGCGTCGCGTCGGCCGACCGGGCGCGCGAGCTTCCGATCGGCCTGGCCGCGTCCGGCCCGGCCGCCGGCGTGATCGGCGGCGCCCGGCTCGCCGACCTGGTGGGCGAGGCCGACGTGCTCACGTTCGACATGGGCGGGACGACGGCCGACATCGGGCTCGTGCTCGGTGGCCTCCCGCAGCTGCGCTTCTCCGGCGAGGCGGCGGGGATGCCGATCAACCTGCCCCAGATCGACGTCCTCTGCATCGGCGCCGGCGGTGGCTCGATCGCGCACGTCGACGAGTTCGGGTCGCTCCGGGTCGGCCCCGAGAGCGCGGGCGCCGATCCCGGCCCGGCCGCCTACGACCGCGGGGGCAAGGATGCGACCGTCACGGACGCCCACGTCGTCCTCGGGACGCTCGCCGCCGACACTCAGCTCGCCGGGCGGGTGCCGCTGCGGCGCGACCTCGCGGTGCAGGCGGTCGAGCAGGCCGTGGGCGGGCCCCTCGGCCTCGGCGCCGAGCCGGCGGCCGCGGCGATCCTGCGGATCGCGAACGCCCAGATGGCGAACGCGCTGCGGGTGATGTCGATCGCCCGCGGCCACGACCCGCGCCGGTTCGCGCTCGTCGCGATCGGCGGCGCCGGGCCGATGCACGCATGCGCCCTCGCCGACGAGCTCGGCATCCCGCGGGTCGTCGTGCCCCGCTATCCCGGAGTGGCCGCCGCCCTCGGGCTGCTCGCCACCGACATCCGCCATGACCTGCGCCGGAGCTGGCTCGTGCCCACCGCCGAGGTCAGCCCCGAGCGGCTGGACGCGGAGCTCGATCGGCTCGAGTCCGAGGCGCGGGCGCTGCTCGAGCCCTCCGCCGAGGCGACCCGCGGCTTCGACCTCGCCTTCGAGCTCGACATGCGCTACCGCGGCCAGGCGTACAACCTGACCGTCCCGCTGGCGCCACGGCCGGCGACGGCCGAGACGATCGCCGCGGCGGAGCTCGCGTTCGCCGAGCAGCACCGGCGCCTCTACGACTACACGCCCACGGTCACAGAGACCGAGATCGTCACGCTGCGCCTGCGCGCCCTGGCCCGCATCCCCGCCATCGAGTGGGCGGACGGCGAGCGCAACCGGGTCACCGCGTCCGCCGGCAGCCGGCGGGTCTGGGGTGGAGGATGGGGATCGTGGCGCACGGTCGCGCGGGAGTCGCTGGCCCCCGGCGACGCGCTCGGGCCGGAGACGATCGTCGAGCAGGAGGACACGACGGTGGTCGTCCCGGCCGGCTGGTGGGGCCGGACGGGGGCCGCCGGCACGCTGGTGCTCGGCCGCGAAGAGGAGGGAGCATGACGGTCGAGCTCGACCCGGTCACGCAGGAGATCCTGGCGAGCGCGTTCCACCACATCGCGGAGGAGATGGCGGTCGTCGAGTACCGCTCCTCCTACTCCCCGATCATCCGCGAGATGCTCGACTTCAACTGCGGCCTGTTCACCCGGGACGGGCGCATGGTCGCGAACTCCGAGCAGATCCCGGCCCAGCTCGGCCTCATGCAGTTCGCGCTCGAGTCGGTGCTCGAGAAGTGGGGGGCGGACGTCGCGCCCGGCGACGCCTTCCTGACCAACCACCCGTACATGGGCGGCACGCACACGCCCGACCTGCAGGTGTTCACGCCGCTGCACCGCGACGGCGCGGTGGTCGCCTGGGCGGGCTCGATCGCCCACCACATCGACATCGGCGGCCGCTTCCCCGGCACCGAGAGCGCGCAGTGCACCGAGCTCTTCCAGGAGGGCCTGATCTTCCCGGCGCTGAAGCTGGTCGAGGCCGACGAGCGCGTGCGCGCGCTGTACGACCTGATCGCCGCGAACGTGCGCGACCCGGCCTCCACGCTCGGCGATCTCGATGCCCAGCTGGCCGCCTGCAAGCGCGGCACCGCCCGGGTGACGGAGCTCTTCGAGGTGCACGGCGCGGCCACGGTGCTCGCGGGGATGGAGTCGCTGCTCGCAACCACCGCGCGCCGGGCCGAGGCGGCCTTCCGGTCGTGGCCGGAGCGGGCGGTCGAGGCGGAGGGGTTCCTTGACGACGCCGGGTTCGAGGGGACGCCGCCGATGCGGGTCGCCGTGCGGGTGCACGTGGAGGACGGCACCCTCGTCGTCGACCTGTCCGGATCCAGCGGGCAGGTCGAGTCGGGCATGAACGTGCCCATCTCGAGCGCCCACGCCGGCACGTTCTTCGCGGTGCGCGCGTTCCTCGGGCCGGAGGTGCCCCAGAACGCGGGCCTGACGAGCCGGGTGCGGGTGATCGCGCCCGAGGGCAGCATCTTCAACCCCCGATTCCCGGCGGCGCTCAGCGCCCGCCACCTCACCGTCCAGCGGCTGACCGACGTGCTGGTGGAGGCGCTCAGCGACCTGCTGCCCGAGCGGACGGTCGCGGCCAGCCACGTCTCGTTCCCGGCGCTCGTCTTCCAGGCGGTCGATCCCCGATCGGGCCGGCTCACGCTGCTCGCCGACATCCTCGGGGGCGGCGGGGGGGCGCGGCGGGGGATCCCGGGCGACGACGGGATCGACCCGTACTGCTCCAACTGCGCCATCCTGCCGGCCGAGATCGCCGAGCTCGAGTACCCGTGGCGGATCGAGCGCACGGAGCTGGTCGAGAACTCCGGCGGAGCCGGCGACGCCCGCGGGGGCATGGCCCTGCGCCGCGACTATTGCCTGCTCGCTGACGTCTCAGACGGTATGTACTACGTCGAACAGACGACGCCCGCCTTCGCCGCCCGGGGGCGCGAGGGAGGCGGGCCGGGCAGCCCCAGCGCCGTGTGGGTGCACCGGGCCGGATCGGAGCGTCCCGAGACGCTCCCGGGCAAGGGCTACATCCACCTGCGCCGAGGCGACGTGCTGTCGCTGGTCGGCGCGGGCGGCGGGGGCTTCGGCGCCGCGCGAGTCGACGGCGCCGGGCCGCACGAACTCAACGTCAAGGAGGAACCATGAGCGAGGGAACCACCGGCGGACGCCGGGGCATGAGCCGCAAGAGCTTCCTGCAGGGCACCGCCGGCGCGGGCGCCGCGGGGCTCGTCATCGGCGGCGGGATCGGCTACGGCATCGGCAATTCGTCCGGATCGTCGTCGTCCGAGCCGTCGTCCGGAAGCGGCGGGACGAAGAAGAAAGGCACGATCAAGATCGGCTCCGCCAGCCCGATCACGGGCCCGTTCGCGGGCGACGGTGAGCAGATGATCCGCGGCCAGGAGCTGGCCCTCGAGGAGCTCAACCAGGGCGGCGGCGTCGCCGGCTACCAGCTCGAGCTGGTGAAGCTGGACACGAAGGACCAGTCGCCGGACGTGATGAAGACGGTGCTCCAGAACCTCGTGTCGCAGAACGTCGCGGCCATCTTCATGCCGTTCTGCTCGTACACGTCGGTCGAGTTCCCGATCGTGGCCGACAAGAAGGTCCCCACGTTCCACGTGAACACGTGGCACGGGAACGTCGACTGGGTGGCGGAGAACGACGCGACGAACATCTTCCAGGGCGACCCGAGCGAGCTCTCCTACGGGGCGGGCATCGTCAGCGTGCTCCAGTCGCTGATGGACGCCAAGACGTGGACACCGCGCAACAAGACCACCTACATCGTCTCGTCCAACGACCCGTACAGCCTGAACATCGCGAAGAGCTACCAGTCGTCGATCAAGAAGCTGGGCTGGAAGGTGCTCGGGTTCGACCAGTTCACGGTGCCGCAGGCCAACTGGGGCGGCGTGCTCGTGAAGATCCGGGATGCCAACCCGGATGTGATCGTCTTCTCCGACTATGCGGCCGGCGACGAGGCGGCGTTCATCAAGCAGTTCGCACAGAACCCGACCCAGTCGATCGTGTACCAGCAGTACGCCCCGTCCATCCCGCAGTACCTCCAGCTGGCCGGCGCGAGCGCGAACGGCGTCATCTGGTCGACCGTCGTCGGGATCCTCCAGAACGACCCGATTGCGGGCCCCTTCATCGACAAGTTCAACGCCAAGTACGGCGCCTCGCCGGGCTTCTCGAACGCCGGCGACCAGTACGACCTGATGAAGATCTGGGCGCAGGCGGCCGGGTTCGCGGGCGACCCGTACGACTTCGAGAAGATCAACGCCTACATCAAGGCGACGCCCTACCGGGGCGTATGCGGCGCGTACACGTTCAACCACACCGGGCTGACCTGCATCCCGTACCCTGACGACACGCCCGACCCGTCGATCGGGATGCCGCACCTGACCTTCCAGATCCAGAACGGCAAGCAGGTGGCGATCTCGCCCGAGCCCTACACGACAGGCAAGTTCCAGCTTCCCCCGTGGCTTCAGTGAGCGAACCCGCACCGACGGCGGCGGCGGCCCCGGCAGGGGTGCTCCAGGCCCGCGGCATCACCAAGCTCTACGGTGGGCTGCGGGCCGTCGCCGACGTGTCGTTCTCGGTCGCGCCGGGCGAGGTGCTCGGAATCGCCGGCCCGAACGGCGCCGGCAAGACGACGCTCTTCGACACGATCACCGGGCACACGATCGCGACCGACGGCGAGATCATGCTCGCCGGCGAGCCGATCCGGGGGACGAAGATCCACCACCGCTGCCGGCTGGGGCTCGCCCGCACGTTCCAGCACCCGGTGGCGGCGGACACCCTGACCGTGCTCGAGAACGCCTACCTCGCGGCCAGCTTCCGTCGTGGCCGGGCGGGCCGGCGCTCGCGCTCGGACGACGTCGCGGCGGGCCGGGCGGCGCTCGAGCGGGTCGGCCTCCAGGGCAAGGCGGGGGTGCCGGCGTCGCTCCTGCCGGTGTACGACCGCAAGCGGCTCATGATCGCGACGGCGCTTGCGACCGACCCGCTCGTCCTGCTGCTGGACGAGCCGTTCGGGGGGCTCAGCCTGGGCGAGATCGACGAGACGATGGCGCTGATCGGCCGGATCCGCGACTCCGGCGTCGCCATCGTGTGCATCGAGCACGTCATGCGCGCGCTGGTCGCGCTGGCCGACCGCGTGCTCGTCATGCACCACGGCGCCGAGATCTTCGTCGGGACGCCGGCCGAGATGCTGCGCGACAAGCGGGTGATCGAGGTCTACCTCGGCGCCGGCGGGAGCGGGGCGGCATGACAGCGGCGCTCGCCGTCCGCGGGCTCGTGGCCGGCTACGACCGCTCGGTCGTGATCGACGGGCTCGACCTCGAGGTCTCCGACGGCGCGACGGCGGTCGTGATCGGGCCGAACGGGCACGGCAAGACGACGCTCCTGCGATCCGTGTCGGGACTGATGAAGCCGTTCCGGGGCGAGGTCGAGCTGGCCGGCGAGCGCATCGACGGCCAGCCGGCCGAGGCGATCGCGCGCAAGGGCGTCGTCCACGTCATGCAGGGCGACGGCCTGTTCGTGGAGATGACCGTCGAGGAGAACCTGCTCATGGGCGCGTTCCCCGGCGGGTCGTGGCGCGGCCGCCGGGCGGCGCTCAAGCGTGTGTATGCGGAGCTTCCGGCCGTCGAGGAGCGCAAGAGCCACAAGGCCCGGACGCTCTCCGGGGGCGAGCGCCGGCTGGTCGGCCTGGGGCGGGGGATGATGCGGCCGGGCCGCCTGCTCCTGATCGACGAACCCTCGCTCGGGCTCGCGCCCGTCGCCATCGAGGCGGTGTACGCCGTCATCCGGCGCCTGCGCAGCGAGGCCTCGTCGGCCATCGTCCTGATCGAGGAGAACTTCACCCACGTCGGCGGCGTCGCCGACGTCGTCCACATCCTCGAGGCGGGCAGGATCATCCGGAGCGGCCCGTACGCCGAGCTGGCGGCCGACCGGACGATCGTCGAGACGTACCTGGGGTCGATCACGGAGGCCCCGTCGTGACCGACGTCGTCGCCATCCTCGCAAACGGCGTCGTCTACGGCTCGATCTACGGCCTGGTGGCGATCGGGATGACGCTGATCTACGGCACCCTGCGGATCCTCGACATGTCGCAGGGGTCCATGGTGATGGTCGGCGGCTACGTCGGCTGGTGGGCGCTTGCGACCCACGGCGTGAACGCCATCGTGGCGCTCGTGGCGGCGTTCGTGTTCACGTTCGTGCTGGGCACGGCGACCGAGCTCGTGTCCGTGCAGCCGCTCATCTCGCGCCGCCACGACGTCGACTTCGAGCTGGTCACCTTCATCACCACGTTCGCGGTCGCCATCTTCCTGACCAACGTCGCGCTGCAGCACTTCGGCCCGTTCCAGGAGAACGTGCCGACGATCGTGAGCGGCAACCTCAAGCTCTACCACGGCGTCTCGATCAGCTACCACGAGATCACCATGGCGGTCATCTCCGTGGTGCTGATGGCCGGCCTGGGGCTGTTCCTGGCCCGCACCCGCTGGGGCCTCGCGGTGCGGGCGGTGGCGCAGGACCTCGACGCGGCCCGCTCGCTGGCCGTGCCCGTGACGCGCCTCTACCCGCTGACGATGGGGCTCGCCTCGGCGCTCGCGGGCGTTGGCGGCGTCTTCCTGGGCGCGCTCTACTTCGCCTCCCCGACGGCGGGCGACCTGCCGCTGCTCTTCGCGCTCATCGTGGTCGTGCTGGGCGGGCTCGGCAGCCTGACCGGGACGCTCTACGCGGCCTATCTGGTGGGGATGACGCAGTCGTTCTGCGAGGTCGAGATCGGCACGACGTGGACGCTCCCGATCCTCTACGGCGCGATCCTCGTGATCCTGATCTTCCGCCCGTACGGGCTCAAGGGCAGCCCCTCGGAGGCGCGGCTGTGACCGGGACGTTCGGATCGATCTCGGCCCCGCGGTGGATCATGATCGGCGCCGCGATCGTGCTCGCGGCGCTCTTCCCGCTCGTCTACGACGACCCGTACTACATGACGATCATCGTGACGGGCGAGATCGTCCTGATCCTGAACATCTCATGGAACTTCGTGCTCGGGATGGCGGGCGTGTGGAACTTCGGCCAGCTCGCGATCTACGCGCTCGGGGCGTACAGCTCCGGCTGGCTGATGCTGCACCACTCGGGCGTCCCGGTGCCGATCGCGATCCTGTTCGGCGGCGCCTTCTCGGCGGTCGTCTCGGTGCTGCTCGCGTTCCCGACATTGCGGCTGTTCGGGATCTACACGTCGCTCCTCACGTTCTCCTTCGCGCAGGTGATCCAGTACGTGGCCGTGAACAACCCGCACAACCTGACGGGCGGGTCGTTCGGGTTCCCGGAGGTGCCCGGGCTCTTTCCCGATCTGGGGCAGACCGACTACCTGCGCGCCTACTACTGGGTGTGCGCCGGGGTGATCGTCGCCTCGTGCTTCGCCGTCGCATGGCTGCGGCAGTCGCACCTCGGGATCGCACTGCGGTCCGTGCGCGACGCGCCCGCCTACACGGCCGCGCGCGGCGTGAACCCGCGCGCCGCGCGGGTGGCGGCGTTCGGCCTGTCGGGCTTCCTGGCCGGGATCGCGGGCGGCCTCTACCTCTCGTTCGAGCAGTCGTTCACGACCAGCCAGATGGGCCTCACGCCCATGTCGCTCGACGTCACCATGCTCGTGATCGGCGGGCTCGGCACCGTGTCCGGGCCGCTGATCGGGACAGCCATCCTGACGATCATCCAGACGAAGCTCATCAACTATCCCGGCTGGCAGCTGACCGTCCTCGGCGTAACGCTGCTCGTGATCGTCGTGTTCGTCCCGGGCGGGATCGTCGGCCTGATCGGCCGGATCGACCGGCGCGTGCGCGCTTGGGTGGCCGAGGATGCGGACGAGGCTGAGCCGCCGCCGGGATAACGCGACGGCGCCGGTCGCGTGCCGGGCACCAGCCCGGGTGTGAGGTCCCTGGCCCATAAATTGTAAAGGATCCGCAAGGGGGCGTCCAGCGGTCCCCCGGTGCCGCTAGGTTGGCGTCGGGATGGTGGGCGGCGCCGCGTGGGCAGCCGATCTCGGAGGTAGCCGGATGCGACGTGCGTGGTTCGGACGCTGGGGACTTGCAGCTGCGGTGGCAGCGGCGATCGTCGCCGCCTGCGTGACGGAGAGCGCGCGCGCACCTGCCGTGGCGTCTGCATCGGAGCAGCTGTGCGGCGGGCGTACGGGTCGCGCGCCGGCGACCTACCGCCACGTCGTGGTGATCATGGACGAGAACAAGAGCTACGGCGACATCGTCGGGCGCGCCTCGGCCCCGTACCTCAACCAGCTCGCAGCGGCGTGCGGACTCGCGACCAACTACCGCGGCGTCACGCATCCCAGCCATCCGAACTACATGGCGGTCACCGGCGGCATCCGCACGCCGCTCGGCTACGTCGACGCGGGCAACATCTTCCGCCAGGTCCACCGGAAGGGCGGCTCGTGGCGCGTCTACGAGGAGGCGATGCCGCACAACTGCGACCGCCGGTCGTCCGGCGCGTACAAGGCGGGCCACAACCCCGGGATCGCGTACGCGTCGATCCGGGTGGGCTGCCGGTCGTGGGACGTCGGATGGTCGCGGTTCGAGCACGACGTGGCGGCGCATCACCTTCCCACGTACGCGTTCATCACTCCGGACCAGTGCCACAACATGCACGCGAGCTGCACCAGCGGCACCAACGCGATCCGTGCGGGCGATCGGTGGCTGAGCAAGGTCATCCCGCAGATCACGGCGACGCCGGGATACCGGCGCGGCCGGACCGTCATCTTCATCACCTGGGACGAGGGCTCGAACGGCCAGCGGGCGGAGCAGCGGGGCGAGAACTGCCTCGCGCCCGGAAACCTGGACGACCGGAGCTGTCACGTGCCGACGTTCATCCTCTCCAAGTACATCGCACGCGGGACCCGGAGCGGCCTGCTGTTCAGCCACTACTCGCTGCTGCAGACGACGGAACGGCTGCTCGGGCTGGAACGCTTCCTCGGCCACGCGGCTGACCCGTCCACGATCGGGATGCGGGCGGCGTTCGGCTTCTAGGCCGGGTCTACCGCAAAAGCGGCACGACCTCCTCGGCGAAGATCCGCATCGACTCGTCGCGGACGGCCGGGTCCATCCCCGGCCAGTCGAGCCGGGCGATGTAGTGCAGCCGCCCGCCGGTAGCGGCGTCGAGCGCCCGGATCCGCTCGGCGACCTCGTCGGGCCGCCCCACGATGATCGCGTCGCGCACGGCCGCTTCGCGATCGGCGGGGATGGGCGGTGCGGGTGGGGGCGGGCCGGTGCGGCCGCGGGCCTCCTCCATGTCGCCGTACTTCCAGTCCACGTACCAGTGGTGGTCGCGGACCCGCTCCCAGGCGTCGTCGCCATGCCAGGGAAACGTGGGCAGGTAGATGCTCCACTCGAACCTGTCCGGGTCGCGGCCCGCCTGCTCGAGCTCCTCGGTCGCCCAGGCCACCTGCTCGGCGAGCGAGTCGGGCGTCACCTCGCCGCCCATGAAGCCGTCGGCGAGCCGGCCTGCCCGGCGCACAGCCGGCTCGGCGAAGGCGCCGATCCAGATCGGCGGCCCGCCTGCCTGGGCCGGCTTCGGGGTGACCGAGATCCCCGGATACGGCGCGCTCGCCGTTCCGGTCACCAGGTCGCCGCCCCAGGCCTGGCGGAGGATCTCGATCGCATCCTCGAGCCGGCGCCGCCGCGACCGTATCGGGATTCCGAGCCCCTCGAACTCCTCCTGCCGCCACCCGAGCCCGAGGCCGAGCGTCAGTCGGCCCGCGCTCAGGAGGTCGACGACGGCCGCATCCTCGGCCACCCGCACGGGGTCGTGGAGCGGCGCGAGCAGGAGTGCCGTCCCGATGCGCACCCGCGCCGTGCGGGCGGCGATCGCGGCCGCCACCGGAAGCAGCGACGGCAGGTAGCCGTCGTCGACGAAGTGGTGCTCCGACACCCACACCGAGTCGAACCCGAGCTGCTCGGCGAGCACCGCCACCTCGACCGCGTCTCGGTAGAGCTCCACATCCGAGCGGGGATCGCCGGGGAAGCGCTGGCAGGCGATGAGACCGAAGCCGAATTCCATCTCGCCGCAGAGACTAGAGGAGTGTGGAGCCGCCGTCGACGGGCAGTGCCGCGCCGGTGATGTACGCCGCCTCGTCGGAGGCCAGGAAGGCGATCGTCGCCGCCACCTCGGACGCCGTCCCCAGCCGCCGCAGCGGCACCGACTCGCGCAGGTAGCGCTCGCCCGCGGCAGGGTCGTCCATCACCCGGAGCATCGGCGTGTCGATCACGCCGGGGCAGACGCAGTTCACGCGGATCCCGTGCGGCGCGAGCTCAATCGCCATCTGGCGCGTGAGCGCGACGACGCCCGCCTTGGAGGCGTTGTAGTGCGCTCCGGGCTCGTCCGCGTCGCCGACGAGCGCGGCGGTCGAGGCCAGGTTCCCGATCGCACCCGGCCGGCCGGCGCCGACGAGGGCCCGCGCAAACGCCCTGCCGGTGAGGTAGACGC
>JBKPMQ010000136.1:0-8261 GCA_046732235.1 Actinomycetota bacterium | reverse complement strand
CGCCGTAGGAACCACCGCCCGGGCGCAGCGCCGCGATCGACGTCAGGTTGACCACGCGGCCGCCCGGCGAGGTGAGCAGGTCGGATAGCGCCCTCGTGAGCAGCACGGCCGAGGGCGTGTTCGCGCGGAAGTCCGCCTCCCAGTCGCGCGCAACCCCGGCGAGGCCGTCGCCACCGGTCGCGGCGGGGCCGCCGGCGTTGTTCACGAGCACGTCGACCGCGGCCTCCGGCATGCCCCGGATCGCCGCCGCCGTGCGCTCGACCTGGTCGACGTCGCTGAGGTCGGCCACGAGCGGACGGACGCCATTCCCGATCTCTTCCGCGGCGGCGCGCAGGACGCCCTCGCGCCGCCCGACGATCACGACGCGCCGGCCGTTCCCCGCGAACGTCCGGGCAACCGCCTTGCCGATGCCGGTGCCGCCTCCCGAGACCACCACGATGCCGTCCATCGGTGGGATCTTCCCACGAGATGGTTGATTCCGCGCCCCATGATGTGCAGCGTCCGCACGCAGGGAAGCGTCCATGGCTGGTTCCATCAACCATCTAGACTGCTCGCGATGCCACGCGCCGCCGATCTGTTCGTCCAGTGCCTCGAGAACGAGGGCGTCCGCTATGTCTTCGGCATCCCCGGCGAGGAGACGCTCGACCTGAACGACGCGCTCGACGCGTCGAGCCAGATCGACTTCATCCCGGTGCGGCACGAGCAGGGCGGCGCCTTCATGGCGGACGCCTACGGCCGCCTCACCGGGCAGGCGGGCGTATGCCTGGGGACGCTCGGGCCGGGCGCGACCAACCTCGTGACCGGCCTCGCCGACGCCTTCCTCGACCGCGCGCCGGTGGTGGCGCTCACCGGGCAGACCGGCCTCGCCGAGATGCACAAGGAGAGCCATCAGTACATCGACATCGTCCGGATGATGAAGCCGGTCACGAAGTGGAACGCGCGCGTCCACGACCCCGAGATCATCCCCGAGGCGGTGCGGAAGGCCTTCGCCGTGGCGGAGCGGGAGAAGCCCGGGGCCACCCATCTGGAGCTGCCCGACGACGTGATGGAGACGGAGATCCTCGGCGCCCCGGTCCCCCGCCGCGCGCGGCCGCTGATCGAGCCGGTCGCCGGCGAGCTGCACCGGGCGGCGGCGCTGCTGCAGGCGGCCGAGCGGCCGGTCATCCTGGCCGGGAACGGCGTCGCCCGCCAGAGCGCGTCCGTCGCCCTGCGCCGGTTCTGCCAGCAGACCGGCCTGAACGTGATCACGACGTTCATGGGCAAGGGCGTCGTCGACGCGGACGACCCCCACGCGCTCTTCACCGCCGGCCTGCGCGCCCAGGACTACCCGGGCGGGTTCATGGGCCAGGCCGACCTGGTCGTGTGCGTCGGCTACGACCTCGTCGAGTGGTCGCCGGTGGCGTGGAACCCCGGCCGCGACCGCCGCATCATCTGCATCGACACGGTCGCCGCCGAGATCGACGAGAACTACGTCCCCGACGTGGAGCTGACGGGCGACATCGCCCACATCCTCACCCACCTCGGGAACCTCGTCTCGGAGAAGCCGCCGGCCCGGGTGGTCGCCCCGCCCTACCGCGACCTGCTGCGCGCGGCGCTCGACCAGGGCTACGACGACGGCTTCCCGGTGAAGCCGCAGCGCGCGCTGCGCGATCTGCGCGAGCTGATGGAGCCGGATGACGTGCTGATCTCCGACGTGGGCGCTCACAAGCTGTGGATCTCGCGCCTGTGGCCGACCCGGAAGCCGAACACCGTGCTGATCTCGAACGGCGCCGCGGCGATGGGCTTCGCCGTGCCGGCCGCGGTGGCGGCGCGGCTCGTCCTCCCGCGCGACCGCCGCGTCGTCACGATCTCCGGCGACGGCGGCTTCCTCATGAACTTCCAGGAGCTCGAGACCGCCAGGCGGCTCGGGCTCGCCATCGTCAACATCGTCTGGACCGACAACGCGTACGGCGTCATCGAGATGCACCAGGGGCGCAAGTTCGGGCGCCTCGCGGGCACCAGGTTCGACAACCCCGACTGGGTCGCGCTGGCCGAGTCGTTCGGGCTCGCCGGAATGCGCGTGGAGTCGGCCGACCAGGTGACACCGGTGCTGCGCCGGGCGTTCGAGCTCGACGTGTCGTCGGTGGTGGAGATCCCGATCGATTACCGCGAGAACGCGCGCTTCTCGCAGCGCCTTGCCGACGTCGGCAAGGTCGAGGAAGGAGTGGTCTAGATGGCAACGACGACTCAGGCCGTCCGCAAGATCCTGGTCGACGGCGAGTGGTACGAGACCGGCGAGACGCTCGACGTGCGCTCGCCGTTCGACGGCAGCGTGGTCGCGCAGGTCGCCTACGGCGGCGCGGCCGACGCCCGCCGCGCGATCGACGCGGCCGCGAAGGCCATGAAGACGCCTGTGCCCGCGCACGAGCGGGCGGCGATCCTCGACCGGCTGGCCGTGATCGTCCGCGACCGCCGCGACGAGTTCGCGCGCACCATCTCCCAGGAGGCCGGCAAGCCGCTCGCGACCGCGCAGGCTGAGGCCGACCGGGCCGTGCAGACGATCCTCTTCTCCGCCGTCGAGGCGCGTTCGCTGGGCGGCGAGGTGATCGGGATGGACGCCCATCCGGCGGGGGGCGGCCACGCCGGGCTCGTCATGCGGCTGCCGATCGGCGTCGTGGGCGCGATCTCGCCCTTCAACTTCCCGCTGAACCTGGTCGCGCACAAGATCGCGCCGGCGTTCGCCGCCGGCTGCGCCGTCGTGCTGAAGCCGGCCGGGGCGACACCGCTCTCGGCGCTCCTGCTGGCGCAGGCGTTCGAGGACGCCGGGCAGCCGGCCGGGTGGCTGAACGTCGTCGTCGGCAAGTCGAGCGAGATCGGCGACGCGATGATCGAGGACGAGCGCGTCCGCCTGATCACCTTCACCGGCTCCTCGGCGGTGGGCTGGAAGCTGCGCGAGCGCGCCTCCCGCAAGAAGGTCTCGCTCGAGCTCGGCAACTCGACGCCCGTCATCGTACTCGCCGACGCCGACCTCGAGAAGGCCGCCGGCGCTGTGGCGACGCACGGCTACTCGTTCGCCGGCCAGAGCTGCATCTCGGTGCAGCGGGTCTACGTCGAGGACGCGGCGTACGACGACTTCGTCGCCCGGCTGCGCCCGAAGGTGGAGGCGCTCGTGACCGGCGACCCGCTCGACCCGGACACGCAGGTCGGCCCCGTCATCGACGAGGGCAACCGCGACCGCATCCTCGCGTGGGTCAAGGAGGCCGTCTCCGGCGGCGCCAAGCTCATCACGGGGGGCGAGACCGACGATGCCGGGCTCCTGCGGCCGACGCTCCTCGGCGACGTCGACCTGGACATGAAGGTCGCCTGCGACGAGGTGTTCGGGCCGGTGGTGACCCTGGCCCGCGTGCGCGACCTGGACGAGGCGGTCGAGAAGGCGAACGGCACGGGCTACGGCCTCCAGGCCGGCATCTTCACGACCAACATCAACAGGGCGCTGCAGGCGACGCGGGTGCTCGACTTCGGCGGCGTCACGGTGAACGAGGCCCCGACGTACCGCGCGGACCAGATGCCGTACGGCGGCGTGAAGGAGTCGGGGAACACCCGGGAGGGGCCGAAGTACGCCGTGCACGAGATGACCGAGCCGCGCCTGGTCGTCATCGGCTACTGAGGTGAATACCCGGTGCCTGGCACCGGTTATTCAGCCAGCGCAGCGAGGACCGCGCCGACGCTGTCGCGCAGCGCCGCCAGGTCGTAGCCGCCCTCGAGCACCATCACGGGGCCGGCGCCGATGCCGCGCAGCTCGCGCGTCATCGTCGCGAACGCGTCGGCCCGTAGCCCGAGCGCGCAGAGCGGGTCGGACGCGTGCGCGTCGAAGCCGGCCGAGACCAGGAGCAGACCGGGGTCGAACTCGCGCAGGGCGGGCAGCGCGGCGTCGCGGAACGCCGCCAGGAACTCGCCCTGGCTCGTCCCCGCCCGCAGCGGCACGTTCACGGTCGCGCCGGCTCCGTCCCCCTCGCCACGCTCGGATGCCGCGCCCGTCCCCGGATAGAAGGGGAACTGGTGCAGCGACACGTAGAGCACCGACGGGTCGGTCCAGAACATCGCCTGTGTGCCGTTGCCGTGGTGGGCGTCCCAGTCGAGCACCGCCACGCGCTCGACGCCGGAGGCGCGCGCGTGCGCAGCCGCGACCGCGACGTGGTTCACGATGCAGAACCCCATCGGTGTCGCCCGCTCGGCATGGTGGCCCGGCGGGCGGCCGCACGTGAACGCCGATCCGATCTCCCCGGCGAGCACCGCGTCGACGGCGGCCACCGCCGCGCCCGACGCCCGCCGGGCCGCGTCGAAGCTGCGGTCGTTCACGGTCGTGTCGGGATCGAGCTGCCCGCCCCCCTCCGCGCAGTAACGCTCCATCGCCGCCAGGTAGGCAGCGTCGTGGACGCGCGCAAGCGCCTCCAGCGATGCGGCGGGCGCCTCGGCGACGTCGGCCGCCGAGCCCTCAACGGCCTCGCAGACGGCGTCGTAGCGGGCCGGCCGCTCCGGGTGCGGGCCCGGATCGTGGCACCGGAACACGTCGGCCATGTAACACCGGATCGGTGGGGTTTGTGACACGGACGCCCGAAAGAGGATCGTTGGGAATTTGCGGGTTTCGCCGAATGAACCGGGCAGGTTAACCTGCCCTTAACACTGGCACCTGGTTGCCTGAACACGTGATAGGGCATACTAGGCCCCGGCGGTTCCCAGGACTTGTGACAGCTCGAGGAGTTCGCATGTATCGATTCAGCAGGGCAATCTTCGTCGAGATCAAGGATCTCGTCGATCCGCATCCGGAGACCATCAGCGAGACGGAGGCGAAGCGGTACGTCCTGCACTGTTCAGAAGCGACCATCGAGCGGCTGGCGCGCGACCCGCGCTACTTCGCGAAGCCCAGCCAGAGCCTCTTCTCGGAGATCCGGCACCTCTTCTCGATCTCCGACCAGGCCCGCGTCTACCGCTCCATCGACCGCCACATCTCCAAGGCGATCGAGTACATCATGGAGGAGCTGGAGCGAGCCGGCGAGGGCACCGCACAGCAGTGCAAGGCGACCACGCGGAAGGGCAAGCCGTGCCAGCGCACGCCGCTCCCCGACCGCGAGTACTGCCCCTCGCACCAGCACCTCGAAGAGCGCGCCCCCGCGATCGCCTAGGTAACCGACTCCAGATCGGTCCCGGGCAGCATGAGCTGCTTGTGCCGGTCGAAGCCGGCGACGCCGACCCCGGCCAGGCGAACCGGCCCCGGCCGCACCTCGAGTGCGCGGTCGAGCAGCTCGCAGGCGAGGTCCCCGATCGCCTCGGCGTCGTCGATCCCGACGTCCAGGCTGCGTGACCGGGTGACGATCGCGAAGTCGGGATAGCGCAGCTTCGTCGTCACCGTCCGCGCCGTCATCCCCTTCCGCACCAGCCCTTCCGACAGCGAGACCGCCATCTCCCGCAGGTGCCCGTGGAGCGCCGCCCGCTCGCCCACGTCGCGCGGGAACGTCTCCTCGGTCGAGAAGGACACCGCCTCGGCGGGCTCGGCCAGCACCGGACGGGGATCGATTCCCTGCGCACGCCGGCGCAGCTCGAGGCCGACGCGGCCGGGCAGCAGCGACGCGAGCCGGCTGTCTCCGATCTCCGCCAGCCGCCCGATCGTCGCGATGCCGGCCCCGGTCAGCCGCGCCTGCGCCTTCGGCCCCACGCCGGGGAGCGCCCGCACCGGCAGCGGCGCGAGGAACGCCGCCTCCCCGCCGGGCGGCACCACCGTGATCCCGCCCGGCTTGCGGGCGTCCGAGCCGATCTTGGCGACCACCTTGCACGTCGCGACGCCGAGGGAGCACGAGAGCCGCAGCCGCTCGCGGATCGCGAGCTGGATCAGCGCCGCCTGCTCGCCGGGATCGCCGTCGGGGAGCACCAGGTAGCCCTCGTCGATGCCGACCTGCTCGACCACCGGCGCCAGGTCGGCGACCAGCGACCACACCTGCCGCGACCAGTCCCGGTAGGTGCGGTGGTCGGGGCGCAGGAAGATGACGTCGGGGCAGCGGCGGCGGGCCTCGGCGCTGCTCATCGCCGAGCGGATGCCATAGCGGCGGGCCTCGTAGCTCGCCGTCGCCACCACCCCCCGCCCGTCCGGATCGCCGCCCACGACGACCGGTTTCCCGCGCAGCTCCGGGTGGCGGTGCAGCTCGACCGCGGCAAAGAACGCGTCGAGGTCGAGGTGCGCGATCACGACGGCCTGAGGATAGTGGCCGGCGTGACGAATTCGGCGCGCCTTCGGCACCGAACGAGGTCACGGCGGCCGGCCCGCGGCCGGTACACTACGCTCCTGCCTTGACGCACGACGCCGACAAGCTCATCCGCCAGCTCTCGCTCGTGGCGTACCTCATGGCAGAGCAGCGACCCGTGACCGCTCGTGACGTGAAGCTGCGCGTCGAGGGCTACGCCAACATGGGCGACGAGGCCTTCGCGCGCCGGTTCTACGCCGACCGCTCCGAGCTCCAGGGGCTGGGCGTGCCGATCGCCTCCGTCCGAGACGAGTTCACCTCGGAGGAGCTCTACAGCCTGCGCGAGGAGCAGTACTTCCTGCCCCCGGTCGAGCTGACCGACTCCGAGCTGGCGGCGCTGCAGACGAGCTTCTACCTGCTCGAGGGCCAGTTCGCCTACGCCGAGCCGCTGCGGCTCGCGCTCCAGAACCTGGCGCTCGGCCGGGCCTGGCCGGTCGCGGACCCGGGCCCGAAGACGGCCACGGTCGAGCTGCTCGGCCCCTCGTACACGAGCGAGGTCGCCCAGCGGCTGGCGAAGCTCGAGCAGGCAATCTCGCGCCAGCGGACGGTCAAGTTCCGCTACTGGACGATCACCTCCGACTCCGAGGCCGAGCGCACGGTCAACCCCTACGGCCTCTTCGAGCTGAACGGCGTCTGGTACGTCGTCGGCGACGACCTCGAGCGGGACGAGGATGCCGACCGCCGGCGCACGTTCCGGGTGTCGCGCATCCGCGGCGAGATCAAGTTCGCCACCCGGCGCGAGCGCGACTTCCGCATGCCGGCCGACTTCAACGTCACCGCCTATCGCGACCGCGCGCCCTGGCGGCTGGTGCCCGAGGAGTCGGGCACCGCCGTCCTGAACATCGCGCCCGACGCGAGCTGGCTGGTCGAGCGCCGATTCGGCGCCTACGGCGACTTCGAGGAACAGGCGGACGGCTCCGGCCGCTTCACCACGGCCTATTCGGAGATCGAGCCGCTCGCGGCGTGGATCCTGTCGCTGGGTGGCCGGGCGGTGCCCGTCGACCCGGCCGCGCTGGTCGACGCCGTCGCGGCCGACCTCCAGGCGGTCGCCGACGCCCACACCGGCCCAACGCGCGAGCTGCCGGGGGCCGCGAAACCCTCGCAGCCGCCGGAGCCGGCCCTTCAGACCCGCGGCCCGAGCGCCGTCGCGCCCGAGCGCTTCGCGCTGCTGCAGGCGCTGCTCGCGTTTCTGCTCGACCGCACCGGCGAGGGGTCGACCGCCCGGGTCGAGGCGGCCGAGGTCGAGGAGCGGTTCCAGCTCACCGAGCAGGAGCTCAAGGACAGCCTCGAGCTCCTGAACCTGGTCAATTTCGGCGGCGGCTGCTACGCCGTCTACTGCTACACCGACGACGGCCATGTCGTCGTCGACAAGGAGCTCTACGGCGACGCCTTTCGCCGCCCCGCGCGGCTCTCCCCGCTCGAGGCCAAGGCGCTCCTGCGCGCGCTCGACGTGGTCGCGCCGCTGGTCGCCGCCGAGGCGGACACGTCGCTGCAGACGGTGCGCGAGAAGGTCGAGGCGGCGTTCGGCCGCTTCCCGCTATCCGACACGCCCATGCCGCAGGAGGAGGGCGCCGAGGAGCACGCGGTTACGATCCTGAACGAGGGCGTGCGCAGCCGCCTGCTGGTCGAGATCACGTATCTCTCGCGCTCCTCGGACGAGCTTTCGACGCGGACGATCGAGCCGTACCTGCTGCGGCGCGACGATCGCGGCTGGTACGTCGAGGCGTACGACCGCACCCGCGGCGGGCGGCGCACGTTCAAGGTCGCCTACATCAAGGAGGCCGAGCTGACCGACGAGGAGTATGCACCGCGCGCCGACATGGCCGACCTCGACCACTCGCTGGGTGGCGACGTCGGCGTCGCCCGGGTCTGGTTCTCGGCCGAGCGGGCGCGGTGGGAGCTCGAGGGCCGGCCGGGGACGCGGCCGCTGGAGGACGGATCGGCGGTGGCCGACGTGACGTACGGCTCGCGGGCGTGGCTGATCTC
>JBKPMQ010000135.1:0-2363 GCA_046732235.1 Actinomycetota bacterium | reverse complement strand
GCCAGCTCGCGAGCCGTGCGCGGCGCAGGGTGCAGGGCCGAGCCGTGCCCGACCCGGACCTCGACCGTCAGCGCGAGGTCGTCGACGCGTTCTTCGCGGCGTCCCGCGACGGCGACTTCGAGGCGCTCGTGGCCGTGCTCGACCCCGACGTCGTGCTGGTCGCAGACGGCGGCGAGGCGCGTCCGGACATCACGCGCATCCTGAAGGGCGCGCGCGAGGTGGCGTCCCAGGCGCTCCTGTTCCGGAGCCTCAGCCCGTACGTGCGGCCGGCGCTCGTCAACGGCGCGGCCGGCGTCGTGGTCGTGCCGGAGGGAAAGCCCTTCTCGGTGATGGGCTTCACCGTCGTCGACGGGAAGATCGCCGAGATCGACGCGGTCGCCGACCCGGAGCGGCTCGCGACGCTCGACCTCGCGTTCTTCGACGCCTGAGCCGGCTACTCGGTCTCGTACTGGACGAGCGAGTGGACGTCGTAGCCGTACAGCTTGTCGCGGCCGCTCAGGAAGCTCAGCTCGACGACGAACGCGAGCCCGACGACCTCGGCGCCGAGCTGCTCGACGAGGTCGATCTTCGCCCGGGCCGTGCCGCCCGTCGCGAGCAGGTCGTCGTGGATCAGCACCCGTGAGCCCTTCATCAGGGCGTCGACGTGCATCTCCAGGGCGTCGAAGCCGTACTCGAGCGCGTACTTGGCGCCGACGGTCAGGTAGGGCAGCTTCCCCGGCTTGCGCGCCGCGGCGAACCCGCAGCCCAGCCGGTAGGCGAGGGCGGCGCCGAGGATGAACCCGCGCGCCTCGGCCCCGAGGACGATGTCGACGTTGCGCGGCTGCGCCCACTCGGCCAAGTCGTCGACCGCCTGGTGGAGCGCGGTGGCGTCCGCAAGAAGCGGCATGATGTCCTTGAACACGATCCCCGGCTTGGGAAAGTTGGGGACGTCGCGGATACGGGTACGCAGATCGATGCGAGGCACGGCGCGCGGCGATGCTAACACGCATGGCCGGGGCGGTCGATAACCGGGGAAACCATGTACGACGTCTTGCGAGCGAGTTACCGCTTTCACTGCCCCCGGCGCCCCGACGGCGACACCGTCCGCGTGGCCCTGTCGTCCTTCCGGCTGCTGGAGCGGCTCCCCGGCGCCGCCCATCCGGCCGTCTACCGGATCGCCTACGACTGTCCCTGCGGCGACCGCCACGTCGGCCTGGTCTCGCACGACGATCTGGACTACGGCCCGCTGCATCCGGTGGAGGTCGAGTTCCGCAACCTGCTCACCGGCCGCACCGAGCCCGTGGGCGACGAGCTGGCCGAGCTGGCCCGCTCGCACGTGCAGCGTGGCAACTGGCCGTGGCGGCTCTACTGCTCCCCGGAGGCACGGATGCGGCCCGTGTGGCCGTCGAGCCTGGCCATGGTGGCGCCGGCGGACAGCGCCCGCGACGGCGTCCTGGGCGTGGCGATGAGCTGCCCCGGCTGTGGCGAGGTGTCGCTGAACCTCGTAACCGGCGCGCACCTCGACGTGCCCTTCTACCACGACAAGGTCGTGCGCTACGTCGACCGGCCCTACGGGGACGGCCGCGACCTCACCGTCGAGAGCTTCCACCACGAGCTGCACTCCGCCCGCTTCGACAGCGAGCGCGCGGACCTCATCTAGCGACGAACGGGGCGTGGCCTAACCGGCCAGGCGGCGGTCGTCGTCGCGCACGTGCTCCGCGCAGACGACCCGGTCGCGCCCGCGCCGCTTGGCCTCGTAGAGCGCACGGTCGGCCTGCTCGAAGAGCTCGTCCGCGTCGCGGGCGTCGACGGGGAACGTCGCGACGCCGGCCGAGGCGGTGACGATGTCCGGCAGCCGGTTCCGGTGCAGGGAGCCGGCGGAGATGTCGGCGATGGCCTGCCGCACACGCTCGGCGACCACGACGGCCTCGGTCGCTCGGCCGGGCACGAGCAGGGCGAACTCCTCGCCGCCGAAGCGGGCCGCGATGTCGGCGTCGCGCTTCTCCCGGGCGACGGCATGCCCGACCGCCGCCAGCAGGCGGTTGCCGGCGCCGTGGCCGTGGTTGTCGTTGTAGGCCTTGAAGCGGTCGATGTCGAGCAGGACGAGCGTCATGCAGCCGCCGTAGCGGCGCACGCGGGCGAGCTCGCTGCGCAGCACCTCGGAGAAGTAGTCGTAGTTGCGCAGACCCGTCAGGCGGTCGGTGAACGTGCGCGCCCGCAGCGTCCGCCGGTCGCGGCGGTGGCGGTGCTCGAGCTCGCCGGCGACGAGCGCGACGGCGACCGCCGCGGCCTTCACCGGCGCCCCGACGGCGACACCGTCCGCGTGGCCCTGTCGTCCTTCCGGCTGCTGGAGCGGCTCCCCGGCGCCGCCCATCCGGCCGTCT
>JBKPMQ010000134.1:0-3424 GCA_046732235.1 Actinomycetota bacterium | reverse complement strand
GGCGGGCGAGGACGCGCTGCTCGCGCTGGCGGCGGCCTACCGGGCGTACGCGCGCGAGCGGCCGGGCGTGTACCGCGCGCTCCAGCGGGCCCCGGAGCCCGGCGACGACGAGCTGGCTGCCGCGGGCGCCAGGGTGCTCGAGCCGGTCTTCGCCGTCCTCGCGGGCTTCGGCCTCGAGGGCGACGCCGGCATCCACGGCGCACGGGCGCTGCGGAGCGCGATGCACGGGTTCGTCGAGCTGGAACGTCTCGGCGGGTTCGGGATCGACCTCGACCTGGACGAGAGCTACCGCATCCTCATCCGCGCGGTTGCCTCAGGGATCCGCGCTTGAGGCGGGTCGACACGGCCCGTACGCTGGAGTCGTGGCGCCCCGGCTACAGCTCTCTGTCCATCCGACACCGTACACCGCGGCGGCCGTGTGCCTCCTGCGGGAGGCGCGCCGCCGGATCCCGTGCGAGGGCTCGCTGTGCGCCGCGCTCGATCTGGCGGATCCGGCCGGGGCGGTTGATTCCGAGGCGTATGCCGAGGCGGTCGCGGCGCTCGACGTGGGCGCCCGCGTCTTCGGCCACGACGCGGCGACGGAGATCGGGGCTCACGGCAGCGCGGCGGCGCTCGTGGTCGACATCGCGGTCTACAGCCTCACCGGCGCCGCGACCGATCTCCCGGCGGCGCTGAACGCGTTCCGCCGCGCGGCGGGCCCGCTGCTCGAGCCGACGCGGCGCTAGCGCCGCACCGAGGGGCGGATCGCCGCGCGCCGGCCGCGCAGCGACCCGCCCCATCCGCTCGCTAGTGCGCGACCCGCAGCTCTCCGAGCAGGCCGTGCGACTCGTCGTCCGGCCCCGCGCTGAACAGCAGCGCGTTGCGGGCGCCGGTGACGCCGTTGCCGAAGCGCAGACCCCACAGGCCGTCGATCACGACCGGCGTGCCGTGCGGCCGCCGGAGCGTCCCCAGCATGTGGCCGGTGTGGATGTCGTACGCGTGGATGCGCCCGTCGCCGAAGTTCCCGACGAGCAGCGCGCCGCTGAAGCGGCCGAAGTGGCGTGGCGCCTGCGCCATGCCCCACGGCGCGTTCAGCGCGCCGCGGCTGACCAACCGCCGGATCAGATGCCCGCGCGGCGTATAGACGTCGACGTAGCCCAGGTGGGGCGCGTCGACCTCGTCGGGCAGGACGCCCCGCTTGGCGTAGCTCACGTAGATCCGGCCGTTGATGGCCTGGATGCCGAACGGCGCGAAGCCGTGCGGCAGCCGCGGGTCACGGAACCGGCCATGCGTGTTCACCGGGTGGAACCGGCTGTTGAACACGGCCACCGCGTTGTTGCCGAAGTCGGCCGCGAACAGCATCGGGCCGCGGCCCCGCACGTGGGCCAGGGCCAGGCCCTTGAAGATCGCGCCCGGCGTCGTCCACTCGGTGATCGCCGTCGTGGTGCCCGGCGCCCAGGCCGCGATCGAGCCCGTCTCGGTGTCGAAGATGAAGAGCGACGGCGTCGGCGTGCCGCCGACGTCCTGCCTGAACCCCATCGTCGGGTTGAACACCTGGCCCGTCGGGTCCTGGGCCGGGATCGACACCACGAGCGGCGCGATCGAGATCGGCATCCCATGGACTGCGCCCGGGTAGATCGTGGCGACGCTCGTGCCGTTGTCCGCGACCCAGAGCGGCGTCGTCGGCCCGGCCGCGAGGCCCCAGGCATTGACGAGGTTCGGATCGGTGATCCGGGCGACGCCCGGCTGGTCGGAGACCAGGTTGGTCTGCCGGTAGCCATGTGCCAGTGCCGCCGCCGGCACTGCGAGCACGGCCATCGCCACGGCTGCGACCAGCCCCGTCCGCCGGCTCGATCTCGAGCGGTGCATCGGAAACTCCCCTCCTCGAGTTTCACCCGGTGCCTCCAGGGGCACCGGAGGACGAGGGGAGTACGATCCAGGGGCTCGGGCGGATTGTGGCCTGCCTCACATTTTTCGCCGCGGGAAAGGATGCGATGACAGAGCCGGTCGAGATCGCCGAAGCGTGCGAGGAGGTCGCGCCCGGCGTCTGGCACTGGCGCATCCGCAACCGGGCCATCGGTGGCTCGATCTCGAGCTCGCAGCTGGTGGCCGCGAACGGTGAGGCCGTCCTCGTCGACCCGGTGCGGCTCGTGCCCGAGGCGCTGGCGCGGCTGCCGCGCCCAACGGCGATCTGCCTCACCGCCAAGTGTCACCAGCGCTCGGCGTGGCACTACCGGGACGAATTCGGCGCGCCGGTGTGGGCCCCGGACGGGACGGCCCCGATGGACGAGGAGCCCGACCGCCGCTACGGCGCCGGCGACTCGCTTCCGGGAGGCCTCCTCGCCGTGCATACGCCCGGGCCGGAGGACGTCCACTTCTGTGTGCTGCTGGAGCGGGAGGAGGGCGTGCTCCTGTGCTCCGACCTCCTCAGCAGGCGTGAGGGCGGCGAGCTCCGGTTCGTCCCGCTCGAGTACCACGACGACCCCGCCGGCACGCGGCGCAGCGTCGAGCGCCTGCTCGACCTGCCGTTCTCGGTGTTGTGCCTCGACCACGGGCCGCCCGTCGCCGACGACCCGAAGGCCGCGATCCGCGAGCTGCTCGAGCGACACGCCTGAACGCCGGCTCAGGCCATGAAGGCGGCGAGGCGCTCCGCCTCCGCCTTCACCTCGCGGGCGGCGCTCGCGGGCAGCGGCTCGAACGGCGTCGTCACCACGTGGCCGTCCTCGTACCGCCATCCGCCGGCGACCCGGCCGTCGACGAGGAAGGTCGGCGTCGACTGCGGCGTCTTCGTGTTGAAGAGGATCTGCCGGAACCGCTCGGGCAGGACCCCGGTGCGGCGGGCGTGGACGAGCAGCATCGGGTCCCACGTGCCCAGGAACCGGACGGGTGCGGGCGTGTCTTCGGCCGGGATCGGCGCGCGGGGCAGATCGACCAGCACGGTGCCCGCCTCGTCGTGGAAGCGGCGCGGCGCGATCAGCTCGGCGACGGGCTTGACGGCCGCCGGCGGCAGCCCGGCCCAGCTCGCGATGTCGCGCACGGACGCCGGCCCGAAACCGCCCAGGTAGCGGCGGACGAGGTGGGCGATCCCGGCCTCGCGGTCGGCCTCGGAGGCGTCGAGCCAGTCGGCGGCGGCGACGTAGAGATCGGCGCGCCGCCGCTCCCACGTGCCCGACGGCGGCGCCCGCAGGAGGTCGATCCAGAGGCCGACCCCGTTCCACAGGTCGGACGTGACCCCGAGCCGGCGCACGAGCTCGGCCCGCCGCAGCGGCCCGTCCGCAAGCAGCGCGCCCGTCCGTGCGGCCGCTTCGGCCATGGTCTCGGCCGGGATCCGGTTCCGGTGCGCCTTCAGCCACCAGTCCCGGCGCGCGTCGCGGACGCCGGCGACGAGGAGCGGGTAGTCGGCCGCCGAGACCATGTGGATCGTCGCCCGCATGATCGTGCCCTG
>JBKPMQ010000133.1:0-6336 GCA_046732235.1 Actinomycetota bacterium | reverse complement strand
GTGCGCTGGCCGAGCAGCTCGACCTGGTCGCCGTCGGCCTCGCCCCGGTCGACGCCGAGGGCGCCCGGCGCCTGATCGCCTCGCTGCCGGCGCTCGGGCGCATGCTGGGGGGCGAGCCGCCCGCCGGCCTCGTCGACGCCGTCGTGGCCGTGTCGCGCCTCGTCGCCGAGCATCCCGAGATCGCCGAGGTGGACGTGAACCCGCTGCTGGTCTCGCCCGAGCGGGCCGTCGCCCTCGACTGCCTGATCGTCCTGAAGGAGAGCGCATGAGCGAAGCAGTCCTCTACGAGACGCGCGGCCCGGCCGCGTGGATCACCCTGAACCGGCCCGAGAAGCTGAACGCCATCAACAAGGCGGTGCTGGCGGGCCTGCACGAGGCGATCGACCGGGCGACGGCCGACGACGAGGTGAAGGTCGTCGTCGTGACCGGGGCAGGGCGCGCCTTCTCGGCCGGCTACGACCTCGCCGACGAGGCCTCGGGCGAGTACGGGGCGGCGCACGACTGGCACCACGTGCTCGGCGTCGACGTCGACGCGACCATGAAGCTGTGGGCGCTGCCGAAGCCGACCATCTGCGCCGTGCGGGGCTACTGCCTGGCCGGCGGATGCGAGCTCGCGATGGCCTGCGACATCCTCGTGGCGGGCGCGGGCGCGAGCTTCGGGGAGCCGGAGATCCGGTACGGTTCCGGCCCTGTGACCCTGTTGATGCCGTTCGTGCTCGGCCAGAAGAAGACCAACGAGCTTCTCTTCACCGGCGACGTGATCGACGCCGAGGCGGCGCTGCGCGCAGGCCTCGTCAACCGCGTCGTCCCGGACGAGGAGATCGAGGCCGAGGTCGACGGCCTGGTGCGCAAGATCGCCCCGACGCCGCTCCCGGTGCTGCGCCTGACCAAGCTCGCGCTCCTGCGCGCGTACGAGGCCATGGGACTGCGCACCGCGGTCGGCACGAACCTCGACCTGTCCGCCATGCTGAACGCGGCGGACACGCCGGAGCAGAAGGAGTTCATGGAGATCGTCAAGTCGTCCGGCCTCAAGGCCGCGCTCGCCTGGCGGGACAGCCGCTACGGCGAGGTACTGGGAGGAGTGAAGGCATGAGCGTTGTGCAGAAGACCATCGACCCCGCGAAGCTCGCGAAGCTGATCGAGACCGAGGAGGCCGAGTTCAACGCCCGGCATCCCGGCTCCCGCGACATGACGGAGCGGGCGCGGAAGTCGCTTGCCGGCGGTGTCGCCTCGAGCTGGCAGTCGACCGACCCGCATCCGATCTGGCTGGCCGACGGTCACGGCTCCAAGGTGATCGATGTCGACGGCAACGAGTACGTCGACTTCCACAACGGCTACGGCGCGGTCGCCGTCGGCCACGCGCACCCCCGGATCGCCGAGGCCGTCTCCGAGCGGATCACGCGCGGCTCGCACTTCGCCCAGCCGACCGAGGACGCCGTCGCCTGCGGCGAGCACCTGCGCGAGCGCTTCGGTCTGCCGCTGTGGCGGTTCTGCAACTCGGGCACCGAGGCGACGATGGACGCGGTCCGCCTCATGCGCGCCATCACCGGGCGCGACATCCTGCTCAAGATCGAGGGCTCCTACCACGGCCACGGCGACGCCGTGATGGTGTCGGTCGCCCCGCCGGCGGACAGGATCGGCCCCTACGACGACCCCGTGTCGGTGCCGCAGACGATCGGCATCCCGAAGGACGTCACCGAGCTGACTCGGGTCGTGCCGTTCAACGACCTCGACGCGCTCGAGCGCACGCTCGCCCGCTACGAGGGCCGCGTGGCCGGCATGATCGTCGAGCCGGCGATGATGAACGCGGGCTTCGTCCTCCCCGAGGACGGCTACCTCGCGGGCGTCAAGGAGCGGCTGCACGCCGCGGGCGCGCTGCTCACCTTCGACGAGGTGAAGACGGGCGCCACGATCGCCTACGGCGGCGCCGTCGAGCGGTTCGGCGTCACGCCCGACCTGCTCTGCCTGGCCAAATCGGTCGGCGGCGGCCTGCCCTGCGGCGCCATCGGCGGCTCCGACGAGGTCATGGACTGGATCGCGTCGGGCAAGATCGACCAGGTCGGCACCTTCAACGGCAACCCGCTCACCATGGCGGCGATGCGGGCGACGCTCACCGAGATCCTCACGCACGACGCCTACACCGAGTTCGATCGCCTGGCCGAGATCCTGCGGGCCGGGTGCGACGGCGTGATGGAGCGCTCGGGGATCGCCGGCTACACGACGGTGCGGTCGGCCCGCGGCGCGGTCACCTACCGGGGCGAGCGGGTGCGCAACTACCGCGACTACCTCGAGGTGTCCGACGAGCTGGGCTACATCAACTGGCTCGTGCAGCTGAACAGGGGCGTGTTCATGGCGCCGTGGGGCAAGTCCGAGAACTGGACGCTGTCCGTGCAGCACTCCGAGGCTGACGTCCGCCGTTACGTGGACAACTTCCAGCAGATGGCCGAAGCGCTCGTATGAAGGCCGTCGTCTTCGAGGAGCACGGCGGGCCGGACGTCCTCAGCTACACCGACATCCCCGACCCGGAACCGAAGCCGTTCGAGGTCCTGATCGAGGTCAAGGCCGCGGGCGCGAACTTCAACGACATCTGGGCGCGGCGGGGGATGCCCGGGATGAAGGTCGTCTTCCCGCACGTGGCCGGATCGGACGTGGCCGGCGTGGTGCGGGCGATCGGCTCCGAGGTCGGGGGGACCGGCTTCGGGTCGTCGCCCGTCCGCGTCGGCGACGAGGTCGTCGTCCATCCCGGCATCTCCTGCCGCACGTGCGAGATGTGCACGTCGGGGCAGGAGTTCTTCTGCCGCCAGTTCCTGATCTGGGGCTTCCAGACGGGGCCGAACGACGGCGGCCACTCCGAGCTCGTCACGCTGCCGGCCGTGAACGTGCTGCCGAAGCCGGCCAACCTCACCTTCGAGGAGGCCGCGTCGATGCCGCTCGTGCTCGAGACGGCGTGGCGGATGCTGGTCACGCGGGCGCGGATCCAGGCGGGCGAGAACGTCCTCGTTTGGGGCGGGGTCGGCGGCCTGGGCGTGATGGCGATCCAGATCTGCCGCATGTTCGGGGCGAACCCGATCCCGGTGGTCGGCGGCAAGGCCAAGGTCGCCAAGGCGCAGGAGCTCGGCGCCGAGGACGTCATTGACCGCACGTCGGAGGACGTCGCCGCGCGGGTGCGCGAGATCACCCGCAAGGTCGGCGCCGACATCGTGTTCGAGCATTCCGGCCAGGACACCTGGCCGACCTCGGTCGCGGCGCTGCGTTGGGGCGGCCGGTTGGTCGTCTGCGGCGCCTCGACCGGGTTCGAGGCGATGACCGACCTGCGCTTCCTGTGGAACAAGCAGCTGAACCTGCTCGGCTCACACCTGTCGAGCAAGGCCGAGCTGGCGGCGGCGCTGCGCGCCGTGGAGGCCGGCCACATCAGGCCCGTGATCGACCACGTGTTCCCCCTGCGCGACGTCCCCAAGGCCCAGCAGCTGATGGAGGACCTGAAGGTGCAGGGCAAGCTGGTGTACGTGCCATAGGACTGGGGCCCTAGGACTGGGGCCTGGCCCCGCGTGCGGGGCCTGGCCCCAATACCGCACGTACGATGCCGCCAATGCTCCGGCTGGCCGTGATCGGGCACATCGAGTGGGTCACGTTCGCCCACGCGCCCTTCGTGCCCAAGCCCGGCGAGATCGTGCACCTGACCGACCCGCTGGCGCAGCCCGGCGGCGGCGGCGCGGTCACGGCCGTCGCGCTGCGGCGGATGGGGGCCGAGGTCACGTTCTACACGTCGCTCGGAAGCGACGGCCGCGCCCGCAAGCCCCTGGAGCGTCACGGCCTCCGGCTCGAGGCAGCCGAGCGGCCCGAGCCGCAGACCGAGGTGCTCGCGCTCGTCGACCCGCGCGGCGAGCGCACGCTCTACGTCGTCGGCGCCAACGATGCCGCCCGGGCGGACGACCCGCTCGACTGGGACGCGCTCGAGGGCATGGACGGCGTCTACTTCACGGGCTACGACCCCGAGACGCTGCGGCTGGCCCGGCGGGCGCGCGTCCTGGTCGTGACGGCGCGCCGGTTCGATGTCCTGGTCAAAAGCGGCGTGCGGGCGGACGCGATCGTCGGTAGCGGCAAGGATCGCGGCGAGCGGTTCGACATCACCCGCCTGGAGGAGCGGCCCGACCATGTCATCGTCACCAACGGCCCCCGCGGCGGGACGGGCTACGAGGCGGCGCCGGTGCCCGGGCCGGTCGTGGACACGTACGGCGCGGGCGACACGTTCGTCGCCGGGGTGCTGTTCGGGCTCGCGTCCGGATGGCCCCTCGACCGCGCGCTCAAACACGCCGCGGCCCAGGCCGCGGAGGCCCTCACGTGGCGCGGCGCCTTGCCCCCGCTGCCGTGAGCACCGCTTGCTAATGTCTCCGCAGATGAGCCGCCGGGCAGCCCTGTGGAGCGTGATGGTGGCCGTGCTCGGCGCGGCCGCGCTGAGTGGCTGTGGCGGCACAGGGGTCCCGAACGCGTCCTCGGTCGACCTCTCGAAGGGCAAGCAGCTCTTCACCGCCACATGCGGCTCCTGCCACGCGCTCGCCGACGCAGGCACGACCGGGAAGATCGGCCCCGACCTCGACTCAGCCTACGCCGGCGACCGCATCATCGGGATGAAGGACTCGTCGTTCGCGGCGCTCGTACGCCAGCAGATCGACCTGGCCGACCCGCCGATGCCGCGGCACCTGCTGAAGGGCCAGGACGCCGACGACGTCGCCGCGTACGTCGCCAAGGTGGCGGGCGTCAAGCTCGCCCAGCAGTACAACCCCGGCTCCTCGCCGCCGTGACCGCCGCGCGCACGGAGGTCGTCGAGGTGCGCGGGATGCACTGCGGCGGCTGCGAGCGCACGGTCAGCCGCGCCCTCGAGGCCGTCCCCGGCGTCGGGAGCGCCCGGGCCGACTTCGTCGCCGAGGAGGTCGAGGTCACCTACGACCCCGGGCAGACCGACCTCGACGCGATCCGTGCGGCCGTGCGCGACGCCGGTTTCACGCCCGCGTAGCGACGACCAGCCGATAGCCGAGATCGAGCTCATCCATCGTACGCAGGCCGCCGAATCGGGCGTCCCACTCGCCGGAATCGAGATCCGCGGCCAGACGCGTGAGGCCCGCTGCGACGACGTCCGGATCCGCGGCGGCGAGCGACGACATGCCGGCGCGGACGGCCGGGTCGAGGTAGGCCTCCGGCCTGGCCCAGAAGGCGCCCAGGAAACCGTCGGCGCAATCGTGCGGGACCGGGAGCGGCGTCACCTCAATCGCTCCGCCCCAGCGGCTCGGCGATGGCCGCGATCGCCGGGAAGGCCGCCGCGTCCGCGTCGCGGATCTCGGGCAGGTAGCGGCCGGTGAGCTCGCGTGCCGGAACGGCAGTTGCTCGGCCGCCGCCTGTAGCGCCGGCGGGGCCCCGGGCGGGCGCTGACCGATCATGAGAGGCGACGGCTCGACAGGGGTCACCCGCCGTCCCTCTGGCTCGTAGGAGCCCGTGCCGGCACCCACGTCCACAACGGTTTCGGCAGACCCCGGCTCCTTAAAGCCCGACGACCCGCGGACGGGTCGTCGGAGGAGGCAGGTAGCTGCGAAGTGTGGGCACGTTCGGTCGCAGCGTCCGATGACGATTCTTGACCCGAATTGTTCGGGAACCGTTGGCTATGTGTTAGCGATCTGTAAACATGCAGGAATCCCAAGAACTGGTAACGCCTGCTGCAGCCCGACGAGGATACCCCGGCCGGCAGACGATCGGGGTGTCCCAGAACGGATCTGCAACGGAACTGTTACGGCCGGCGTTCGGGGTCTGACCCCGCTTGCGCCGCACCAGCAGGGGTCTGGCCCCGTGCGGTGCGCCTCGCATCTAGACTCTCGCCGCCGATGGACCTGTACGAGTACCAGGGCAAGCAGCTCTTCAGCCGGTTCGGGATCCCGGTCTCCGACGGACAGGTCGTCGAGACGCCCGAGGAGGCGCGTGAGGCGGCCGAGCGGCTCGATGCCCCGGTGATGGTGAAGGCCCAGGTGCTGACGGGCGGGCGCGGCAAGGCCGGCGGGATCCAGGGGCCGGCGAGCCCGGATGAGGCCGAGGCCCACGCCCGGAAGATTCTCGGGATGGACATCCGCGGGCACGTCGCCCGGCGCGTCTGGATCGAGCGGTCGTCCGAGATCGAGCGGGAGTACTACTGCTCGATCACGTTCGACCGCGGCGCGAAGAAGACGCTCATCATGCTGACGACCGCCGGCGGGATCGACATCGAGGAGGTCGCCGAGACGACGCCCGAGCGGATCGCGCGCGTCCACGTCGACCCGCTCACCGGGTTCCAGCCCTTCCACGCGCGCAGGC
>JBKPMQ010000132.1:0-10495 GCA_046732235.1 Actinomycetota bacterium | reverse complement strand
GGCCTGGGCTGGGCGGCGGCGGTTGCGATGTCGCTGGCCGTGGCGGGCGGCATGGGGGCGGCGGTGGCCCGGATGGGGCACTCGCCGCGGCCCGAGCATCCGCAGAAGGCGCTGGTCGTCGCCCAGCGGCCGCCGTTCTCGCTGGCGCGCGAGCTCCTCGTCCTCCGCACGGAGCAGGGCTGGCACGCGCCCGCCCCGGCCCACTGGCCGCGGATCCGCCTCATCATCTGAGCGGACCGCCGGCGCGCCGGCGAGCGCGTACGATACGGCCATGCCGTTCGTCTCCGCCGTCTCCTCACGGGCCTGACACATCGACCACGCCGCCCGGGTGGCGGCGTCCCTCGAGGCGTCTCGCCTCCGCGCCGAACTGCGGCCGGAGGAGCCGCGCAGGCGGTTCCCGAAGCTGCCTCGTCTGATGTCACAATGTCGGCCGGCGCTCCGTCCGGTCGCTGGTAGAATCCGGCTTCGCTAGGCCAGAAGCACCCGATCCGGCACCTCTTCCAAGGAGTTACATGTCGTCCCAGAACGGACAGTCCGCCCACGTCGGCACCATCGTCGAGATCAAGGGCGTCGTCGTGGACGCGGTCTTCCCCGGCGAGATGCCCGCGATCTACAACGCCCTCGAGATCAAGGTGCCGGACACCGCCGGCGCGGAGTCCGAGCGCGTGCTCGTGGCGGAGGTGCAGCAGCACCTCGGCGACGGGCGCGTCCGCGCGATCGCGATGGATGCGACGGACGGCCTGGCCCGCGGGCTCGAGGTGACCGACACCGGCGGGCCGATCACGGTGCCCGTCGGCGAGCCCACGCTCGGCCGGATCTTCAACGTGCTCGGCGAGGCGATCGACAACGGCGACCCTGTCTCCACCGAGGAGCGCTGGCCGATCCACCGCGAGCCGCCGGCGTTCGAGATGCTCTCGCCGACGACCGAGATCTTCGAGACGGGGATCAAGGTCATCGACCTGCTCGCCCCGTACGTCAAGGGCGGCAAGGTCGGCCTGTTCGGCGGCGCCGGCGTGGGCAAGACGGTGCTGATCATGGAGCTGATCAACAACATCGCCCAGGAGCACGGCGGCCTGTCGGTGTTCGCCGGCGTGGGCGAGCGCACGCGCGAGGGCAACGGCCTCTACCTGGAGATGAAGGAGTCCGGGGTCATCAGCAAGACCGCGCTCGTCTTCGGCCAGATGAACGAGCCCCCGGGAGCGCGCCTGCGCGTCGGCCTCTCCGGCCTGACGATGGCGGAGTACTTCCGCGATCAGCTCGGCCAGGACGTGCTGCTCTTCATCGACAACATCTTCCGGTTCGTCCAGGCCGGCTCCGAGGTGTCGGCGCTCCTCGGGCGCATGCCGAGCGCCGTGGGCTACCAGCCCACGCTGGCCACCGAGATGGGCCAGCTGCAGGAGCGGATCACCTCGACCGCGAAGGGGTCGATCACGTCGATCCAGGCGATCTACGTCCCCGCCGACGACCTCACCGACCCGGCCCCGGCCGCGTCGTTCGCGCACCTCGACGCGACGACGACGCTCTCCCGCTCGATCGCGGAGCGCGGCATCTACCCGGCCGTCGACCCGCTCGACTCGCGCTCGAACCTGCTCCAGAAGGGGACGGTGTCGGACGAACACTACGAGACCGCGACGAGCGTGCAGGAGGTGCTGCAGCGCTACCGCGACCTCGAGAGCATCATCGCCATCCTCGGCATGGACGAGCTGTCGGACGAGGACAAGCTCATCGTCAGCCGGGCGCGCAAGGTGCAGCAGTTCCTCGGCCAGCCGTTCCACGTCGCCGAGGTGTTCACCGGCACGCCGGGCAAGTACGTGCGGCTCGATGACACGATCCGCGGCTTCCGGGAGATCCTCGACGGCAAGCACGACGAGGTGCCGGAGCAGGCGTTCCGGCTCGTCGGCGGCATCGAGGAGGCGCTCGAGGCGGCCGAGAAGTTCAAGGCGACCGCCTAGCCGTGCCCGAGTTCACGCCGTACCCGGTCGAGCTGATCACGCCCGAGGGCATCGCGTTCTCGGGCGACGCCGAGCGCCTGGTCGTGCCGGGCGCCGCGGGGGAGCTCGGGATCCTGGCCAACCACGCGCCGCTGATCTCGCTGCTCGAGCCGGGCGAGACCCGGCTCACCGACGCGGACGGCACGGTGCGCCGGTACGCCACGGACGACGGCTTCGTGCAGGTGCGCAAGAACCACGCGCTCGTGCTGGTGGGCGAGGCGGTGCCGGCGGACCAGATCGACGCGTCGGAGGCCAACCGCCGGCTCCAGGAGGCGCGGGCGGCGCTCGAGCGGGCGAGCGAGGGCGAGGGCGACGTGTACGCCGCCCGGCGCGAGGTCGGCTTCGCCGAGGCGCTCGTCAAGACCGCCGCCGGCTGAGCTCCGACCGGGCCACTAGTGTGCCCGACCGATGGCGTATCCGGTCCACTTTGACGTGGAGCACCAGGAGCGGTACTCGCGCCTGACGACGTTCTTCCGCCTCATCCTGGCGATCCCGCACCTGATCTGGATCCTGCTGTGGGGCTTCGCGACCGAGATCGTCGTGTTCCTCGCGTGGTTCGCGATCCTGTTCACCGGCCGCTACCCGCAGGGGCTCTTCAAGTTCGTTGCGGCGTTCCTCTCGTACTCGACGCGGGTCAGCTGCTACCTGTTCCTGCTGACCGACCGGTTCCCGCCGTTCAGCGGCGGATCGCCCGATGACGGCTACCCGGTGCAGGTGTCCGTCGACCGGCCCGAGCGGCTGTCGCGGCTGACGACGTTCTTCCGCCTGTTCCTGGCGATCCCGGCCTATCTGGTGCTGTACGTGCTCCAGCTCCTCGGCCGCCTGCTCGCATTCTTCGCGTGGTTCGTGATCGTCATCATGGGCCGGCTCCCGAAGGGCCTCTTCGAGGTGATGGAGCTCCCGCAGCGCTACCAGCTGCGCGTCACCGCCTACCTGTTCCTCGTCACCGACGCCTACCCCTGGTTCCAGGAGGAGACGCTCCGCGACCCCGCCCCCTGGACCGGCCCAGCGGTTGAATAAACGGGGCCAGACCCCTTTTATTCACGCCTACGGTCGCGCTTTATCATCCGCGATACCGTCGCCTGGCTGACGTGAAGATGGGCGGCGATCTCCGTCTGCGTGTAGCCGTAGTCGTTACGCGCGCTTGCGATGCCTGACCCGGAGGCCGGGTCGATGAGCTCGCGCAAGAGTGGCCTGCCCGTCGACGACATCCCAGCATTGACGAACTCGGCGAACCGAACGCGAGCCGTGGCTGCGTCGGAGTCGAAGAGCGCGAGCACGCCATCGTGATGAACCCATGCTTCACGCGCATGAACGCCGGCGGTGCCACCGTAGCTCGACCATCTCCAGAGCTCGGGTCTTCGCGCGAGTCCGGCGCGAACCGGATTCAGAGCGATGTAGCGGATCGACTCGAGGAGGTGGTTGTCGCGTCGCACGAGCTCATCGTGGAAGCGGCCCTGGAACACGTGGCCGGTCCGTTCATAAGCGGCGTTGTACCGCGAGGCGTAGGTCCCGTTCAGGAATTGCATGCCGCTCGACAGCCTGGCGGTATCGACGCGCCCGAGGAGCAGGTGGAAGTGGTTCGGCATCAGGCAATAGGCCAGACAGCTCCAACTCGCCAGCCTTCCAGCCTCGACCATCGTGGCGAGAAAGACCTCGTAGTCCCGATCCGAGATGAAGATCTTCGCCTGCCGGACTCCGCGCGCCGTCACATGGTGAACAGCGCCGGGATACGAGATCCGAGGTGGGCGCGCCATACCTTCACCGTACGGGCGTCAACGCCGCATTCCGCCTGAATAAAAGGGGTCTGACCCCGTTTATTCACGGCTCTGCCACAATCGGGGCGTGAGCGGTGTCGACGATCTTGCCCTGGCCGAGCGGCTGATCGGGTTCGACACCTCGACCGAGGAGGGCATCCGCGGAGCCGTCGGGTTTCTGCTCGGGTGGCTCGAGAGCCGGGCGATCGGGCACGACGTGACCGAGGTGAACGGGCGGCCCGCCGTCGTCGCGACGGTGGGGGAGGGTCCGAGGACGCTCATCCTGAGCGCGCACGTCGACGTCGTCCCCGGCGACCCGGGCCAGTTCTCGCCGCGGCGCGACAACGGCTGCCTCTACGGCCGCGGCGCGTACGACATGAAGGGCGCGCTCGCGGCCATGCTCGGCGCGCTCGTCGACCTCGCGGAGGCCCCGCATGGCCTCCCGGGGATGCGGGTGAAGCTCCTGATCGCTCCGGACGAGGAGTCGGACGCCCAGACGCTCAACATGAAGGCGACGGCCCGCCTCGCCGACGCCGGCAACCTGGGCGACTTCGCGATCTGCGGCGAGCCGACCGACCTCCAGATCGGCGTCCAGGCCAAGGGCGCGCTCGTCGTCCGCTTCGAGGTGCGCGGCCGCGCCGCCCACGGCAGCACGCCCTGGCTGGGGGAGAACGCCGTGCTGAAGGCCATCGACCTCTACCGCCTCATCGGCGACCTGCCCTTCGCCTCGGAGCGCTCCGAGCTCTTCGACGGCCCGTCCGTGAGCCTGGGACGGATCGCCGGCGGCAAGGCGGTGAACGCCGTCCCGGACAGCTGCCGCATCGACGTCGACATCCGCTACCTGCCCACGCAGGACCCCGCCGAGGTCATGCGCCAGCTGCGCACGCTCCACCCCGAGCCCGAGCTGCTCTACCCGGTGCCCGCCGCCCAGCTGAACCCGTACGACGACCACGTGAAGCTGCTGCGCCACGTCGTCCGCGGGCACCGCGAAGGGCGCGCGATCGGGGTCGGCAGGCACGGCGCCTCCGACGCGGTGCTGTTCCTCGAGCGCGGCATCCCGTGCGTCGAGTTCGGCCCGTCGGGCGCGGGCCACCACGGCCCCGAGGAGCACGTCGAGATCGCCTCGCTCGCCACCTACCGGCGCATCCTGGTCGAGTTCGCGCGGGCCATGGCCGACCCTCCGGCGGCCTAGCAGACCCCGCGGGCACGATCAGCCCGCGGTCTATACTCATCCGGGCCTGCCGGAGCGGGCCCGCGCCTTTTCCAGCTCCATGGCAACCCAGACTCCGCCAACCACGCCGCGCGACGGAGGAGGTGGCAGCAGGCCGCCCCGCTCGAAGATGACGGTCTACGGCGGCGGGTCTCCGCCGCGCCGCCCGCGTCGCCGCCGGCGCCGCTGGGTGCGGATCGCCATGTGGAGCGCCGGGACGCTCCTCGTCGTCATCGTCGCGGCCGCCGCGGCGCTCTTCTACACCTTCTACGGCGACTACTCGAAGATCACGTCGCCGCCGCACGATTTCGTGGTTGCGGAGAAGAACATCGACCCCCTCCTGCCCGAGGCGAACGCGCCGGCGATCGCGCTCGTGATCGGCTCCGACCACCGCTACACCGACGGCTCGGCGCCCGCGCGCTCGGACACGCTGATGCTCGTACGGATCGACCCGCGCACGCATCTGATCTCGCTGCTCTCGCTGCCGCGCGATCTGTGGGTCGACATCCCCGGCTTCGGCGAGGACAAGATCAACGCCGCCTTCTCCGACGGCGGGCCGAAGACGGTGCTCCAGACCGTGAAAGAGCTGACCGGCCTGCGCGTGAACTACCTGGTCGGCGTCAACTTCCACAGCTTCACGAGCCTCGTGAACGACATGGGCGGCGTCTACGTCCCGGTCGACCAGGCCTACATCCACACCCAGGCCGAGAACGAGGCGCTCCCGGAGGGCGAGCGCTGGTCGGTGATCGACGTCATGCCGGGCTACCAGCTCCTGACCGGCGCGGACGCGCTCGCCTTCTCGCGCTTCCGCCACACCGACTCGGACTTCTACCGCAACGCGCGCCAGCAGACGTTCCTGCACGCCTTCGAGCAGAAGGCGGCCCAGCGCTTCCATGGCATCAGCCTGAGCGACCTGGGCGCGATCAAGGACATCATCCACACGATCGCGTCCAACGTCGACATCGCCGGCGCGAACGGCGGGATCGGCCTGCACACGATGCTGAAGTACGCCACCCTGGCCTACTCCAGCAAGCACATCATCGCCGCCCGCCTGCACGCGACCACCGGCATGATCGGGGCCGCCTCCGTCGTCGAGGCGACGCCGCAGGCGATCCACCAGGCGGTCTTCGCGTTCACCCACCCACAGGACGTCCCCTCGCCAACGAACCAGCTGCCGACGGCGGCGAAGAAGCACAGGGCGAAGAAGCACCAGTGGGCGCCCGACGTCGATCCGACGACCGTGTCGATCTCGGTGCTGAACGGGACGCTCACGACCGGTGAGGCGGCGGCGACGGCCGGGCAGCTCTCGAAGTTCGGCTACACGACCTCGTCCGGGAACGCGCCGACGCAGAGCTACGCCCAGACCTGGGTCTACTACGCGCCCGGGCACGCGAGCGCGGCCGCCGACGTGGCCCACATCATCGGCGGCAGCACGCCCACGGCGCCCATGCCGGCCACCATCGCCTCCGCCGAGGACATCGTCGCCGTGATCGGAAGCGACTTCAGCGGCAAGCTCGCGGTCGCCGTTCCGAAGGCGACGAAGTCACGGGCGTTCCCGCCGGACATCACCCCCGACGGCCAGGCCTACCTGACCGAGTTCCGCTCCAGGCGCGGCAAGGTCACGTTCCCGCTGCTCTACCCGACGGTGACCCAGAACGACTCCGAGGTGCCGTCGAGCTATCCGATCCGCGCCTACCACATCGCGAACGCCGGCCACCACTGGAGCTCCCTCTACGCCTACTTCAACATGCCGAGCACGCCGGGCGCCAGTTGGGGTATCGAGGAGACACGCTTCACGGACGCCCCGATCCTGGACGACCCGAGCGCGACGCGGAAGATCGGGCCTCGCACCTACCGCTTCTACTTCAACGGACCCCACATCCACATGATCGCCTTCATCCAGAGCGGCACCGCCTACTGGGTGCAGAACACCCTCCTCGACGACCTCTCGAACGCGGACATGATCGCGATCGCGAAGTCGTTGCGGCCGGTCCCATGAGCCGGAGCGCAAACACCCAGCCGGTGGGCGTCATCGGCGTCGGCTACGTCGGGCTGGTCACGGCGGCGTGCTTCGCCGACCTGGGCCACGACGTCGTGTGCCTCGACGTGAAGCCCGAGCGCATCGAGGCCCTGCGCGCGGGCACCGTGCCCATCTACGAGCCGGGCGTCGACCGGCTGCTCGAGCGGAACCGCTCGCGCCTGCGGTTCACGCTCGACCTGGACGACCTGGTGAAGGCGTGCCGGATCGCGTTCGTCTGCGTCGACACACCGGCCACCCACTCGGGCGACGCCGACCTCTCCCGCGTGCGGGCGGTGGTCGACAGCCTGCCCGACACCGGCGAGCGGCTGGTGATCGTCATGAAGAGCACCGTGCCGGTCGGGACGGGAGAGAAGGTGCGCGAGGACCTCGACGCCCGCGGCCTCGGCGGCGTCGGCTACGTCTCGAACCCCGAGTTCCTGCGCGAGGGCCGCGCCGTGACGGACTTCATGGAGCCCGACCGGATCGTGATCGGCGCCTTCGACCCCGCCGACGCCCGCACCGTCGCGGGCCTCTACGCCAACCTCAGCGCGCCCGTGATCACCACCGACGTGGCCAGCGCCGAGATGATCAAGTACGCCTCGAACGCGTTCCTCGCCACGAAGATCTCGTTCATCAACGAGATCGCGAACGTGTGCGAGGAGATGGGCGCGGATGTCGGCGTCGTCTCCCAGGGGATGGGCCTCGACACCCGCATCGGCAGCGCCTTCCTGCGCCCGGGCATCGGCTACGGCGGCAGCTGCTTCCCCAAGGACGTGAAGGCGCTCAAGCAGCTCGCCGGCAACACCGGCTACCACTTCCAGCTCCTCACCTCGGTGATCGAGGTGAACGACCTTCAGAAGCGGCGGGTGGTGGGAAAGCTCGAGCGCCATCTGGGGTCGCTGCGCGGGAGGCGGATCGCGCTCCTCGGGCTGGCGTTCAAGGCGGACACCGACGACATGCGCGAGGCGTCGAGCCTGGTGTTGTCGGCGCGCCTGCGTGCGGAGGGGGCGACCGTCGTCGGCTACGACCCCGTCGCGATGCGGAACGCCGCCGCGCTCCTCGGCGACGAGGTGGAGCTGTCCGGCTCGATGCTCGAGGCGGTCACGGGCGCCGACGCCGCGGTGATCGTCACCGAGTGGGGCGAGTTCCGCCAGGTGTGCACGCCGGCGGTGCGCGAGGTGATGCGGACGCCGCTCGTCGTCGACGGGCGCAACCTGCTCGACCCGGCCCAGGCCCGGGCGGCCGGGTTCGCGTACGAGTCCGTCGGGCGCCCGTCCGCGCCCACCGACGACGCCCTGCGGACGCCGGCCGACGCCGACATCGCCGCTCGGTGATCGCCGTCGTGCTCGTCGGGGGCGAGGGGACCCGCCTGCGCCCGCTCACGTATGCGACTCCGAAGCCGATGCTGCCGATCGCCAACCGGCCCTTCCTCGAGCATCAGATCGCGCACCTGCGCGCCCACGGCATCGACCGCATCGTGCTCGCCTGCGGCTACCGCCCCGACGCGATCCGGGCCCATTTCGGCGCCGAGCTCGAGTACGTGGTCGAGCCCGAGCCGCTCGGCACGGGCGGCGCGATCGCATACGCCGCGAGGACGCTCTCCGAGACGTTCGTCGTCGCCAACGGCGACGTCCTCACCGACCTCGACCTCTCGGCGCTCGTGCGCTTCCATCGCGACCGCGACGCGCGGATGACGCTCGCGCTCCATCCCGTCGACGACCCCAGCCGCTACGGCGTCGTCGTCACGGCCGCCGACGGCGCCGTCAGCGCCTTCGTCGAGAAGCCGGCGCCCGGGGCGGCGCCCGCGGCCACGATCAACGCGGGCACCTACGTCGTCGAGCCCGGCGTGCTCGACCTGATCCCGGAGGGGCGGGCCGTCTCGGTCGAGTACGAGGTGTTCCCGCTGCTCGTGGGCGCGGGCCTCTACGCGCTGAGCTCGGACGGCTACTGGCGCGACATCGGCACGCCGGAGAGCTACCTGGCCGCGAACCTGGAGCGGATGCCCGCCGGCGGTCTCGTCGACCCGTCGGCGAAGGTCGATCCGGCCGCGACCGTGACGGCATCCGTCGTCGGCCCCGGCTGTCGGGTCGAGGCGGATGCGCGCGTGTCCGGATCGGTGCTCCTCCAGGGTGCGGTTGTGACGGCGGGGCGGACGGTGGAGAATCTTGTGATGGGCAGCGACGGGGAGCCCGTGTGGTAGCGGCCGCCGACCCTTCCGGGATGGCCCATGCCATCGCCGAGATGGCCGACCAGCTGCGCGTGGGCGAGCAGGTCGGCGCCGAGGCGGGCGCCCGCGTGGCGCTGCCGGGTGCGGTCGTCATCGCCGCGATGGGCGGCTCCGCCATGGGCGGCGAGCTCCTGCGCGCGCTCGTCGCCGGCGAGTGCCCGGTGCCGATCACCCGCGTCCGCGGCTTCCGCGTGCCGCACTGGGCCGGTCCGGGGACGCTCGTCATGTGCGTCAGCTATTCGGGCGAGACGCAGGAGACACTCGCCTGCGCGGAGCAGGCCCGCCGCCAGGGCGCGAACCTGCTGGTCGTCGGTTCGGGCGGCACGCTCATGGAGCTCGCGCGGGAGTGGGGAGTGGCGCATGCCGAGGTGCCGGACGCCGTCGCCACCGGCCAGCCGCGGGCGGCCCTGGGCTACCTGTTCGGGGCGATGGCGGGCGCGTTCGGGGCCTGCGGCCTCGCGTCCCCCGGCATTGCGTCCGCGGCCGCCGAGGGCGTGGAGGGCGTCGACGCCGGCCCGGCCCGGGAGCTCGGCGAGCGCCTCGCGTCGACCGTGCCCCTGATCTACGGCGCCGGGCCGATGGGCGCCGTCGCCTACCGCTGGAAGACGCAGATGAACGAGAACGCGAAGATGCACGCGTTCAGCCACGCGCTGCCCGAGCTCGCGCACAACGAGATCGTCGGCTGGGAGGGGGCGCTGCCCGGGCGGTTCGCCGCGGTGTTCCTCTCCGACCCGGGCCAGGCCGACGCCGTGCGCACGAGCATCGAAGCAACCGCCCGGCTGATCGCGGCGGAGGCGGCGCTGGTCGAGATCGTCGAGGCCCGGGGCGACACCCCCGCCGCCCGGGCGTTCTCCCTGGTGGCCCAGGGTGACTGGGCCAGCTACGGCGCGGCGCTGCGGCGTGGGGTGGATCCGACCCCGGTACGCAACATCGACGTGCTCAAGCAGTCCTTGACGTAATACCGCATAGGCGCTATATAGCGTCTATGGTATACACGGATCGCATGCCACACCGGCGCGTCGGCGTCGCCCCGCTCATGCGCGCCGCGGGCGCGCTCATCTGCTTCACCGGCATCGCGCTTCTCTACGGCGTCAGGTTCGGCGGCTATCCGACCTGGGCCCAGGCGACCACGCCGTTCCTGTTTCCCGCGGCCGCGCTCGGGGCGGCGCTCCTGCTCGGCCGTCGCGGCCGTCCGGGGTGGGAGGTCGAGCTGGCCGCGGCCGCCGGCTACGTCGCGTTCGGCCTCGCCTCCGCGACCTCGGGCGTCGTCGCCGGCGCAGGGCCCGGAGC
>JBKPMQ010000131.1:0-3697 GCA_046732235.1 Actinomycetota bacterium | reverse complement strand
CGTCGCACCCCGGCTCCGGCGCGGGCGCGGCCCGGGCCCGACGGCGCGTCCGGTGGCCGGGCTCGAGGCCTTCGAGGGCGCACCCTGCTGGCATCAGGACGCGGAGCACGCTGCCGCGGCGGGCGAGTAGCACCCACCTGTACACTCCGCCGCCGTGCCCCGGGCGCTCGTCACCGGCGGCGCCGGCTTCATCGGCTCGGCGCTGGTTCGCGCGCTCGCTGCGGCGGGCTTCGACGCGCGTGTCCTGGACGACCTCTCCTCGGGCAGCCCGGCCAACCTGGAGGGCACCGACGCCGAGCTCGTCACGGGCGACGTGCGTGACCTCGACCTGGTGGTCGGCGCGGCCCGCGGATGCGACGTCGTCTTCCACCTGGCGGCGGGAGCCGGGGTGGTCGAGTCGATGCGCGATCCCCTGACGAACTTCGACCAGAACGCGCGCGGCACGCTGACGGCCCTCGAGGCGGCCCGGCGGGCGGACGTGCCGCGGCTCGTGTTCTCGTCGTCGAACGCGCCGCTGGGCGAGAACGCCTATCCGGCGAGCGAGGACAAGCCGCTCGCGCCGCTCTCGCCCTACGGCGCCTCCAAGGCCACCGGCGAGGCCTACTGCTCGGCCTTCCACGGCGCCTACGGGATGGACGCCGTCGTCGTGCGCTTCTCGAACGCCTACGGGCCGCGGTCGGCGCACAAGGGCAACGTCATCCCCCTTTTCATCCGCCGCCTCCGGGCCGGCGAGGAGCTCGTGCTCTACGGCGACGGCAGCCAGACCCGCGACTTCGTCTTCTGCGAGGACCTCGCCGCCGGGCTGGTCGCCGCCGCGACGACGCCAGGTGTGGGCGGGCAGATCTTCCAGCTCGCGAGCGGCGTCGAGACCAGCCTCGCCCGCCTGATCGAGCTGCTCGGCGAGACCGCGGGCGTCGCCCCCCGCGTGCGCCGCGAGCCGCCCCGCCAGGGCGAGATCCAGCGCAACTACTCGCTGATCGACAAGGCCAGGACGGTTCTCGGATATTCGCCCGGCGTGGAGCTCAAAGAGGGTCTCCAGCGTACGTGGGAGTGGTTCGGTGCGGCTGAGTAACCGGTGCCTGGCACCGGTTACTCACGCTAGCGGAGCCAGGCGCGGACGAGCGCGTTCGCGAACCCCATGCCGTAGCGGAAGTGGGGCGGCTTCTTGGACGCGCCGGAGAGGCGGCTCGAGACGGTCACCGGCACCTCGATCGTGTGCAGGTGCTTCTTCGACGCCTCGACGATGAACTCCGAGTTGTGGAACTGGTCCTGGCGGAACTCGAGGCCGCGCAGCGACTCGCTGCGAACGGCCCGGTAGCCGCACGCCGGGTCGGTGACCCGGCTCCAGGTGAGGATCGAGAGCAGCTGCGCGAACAGGCGGATGCCCATCTCCCGGGCGGCATGCGACGGATCGGCGTCACCGAGGACGCGCGAGCCGTTGACGACGTCGGCGTCGCCGTCCGCGATCGGCTGCACGAGCCGCGAGAGCTCCGCGGGCTGGTGCTGGCCGTCGGCGTCCATCGTGACGACGATCTCGGCGCCCGTGGCCAGCGCCAGCCGGTAGCCGGTGCGAAGCGCCGCCCCCTGGCCGCGGTTCAGCGGCAGGCGGACGGCCGCGGCGCCCGAGTCGCGGGCGCGGTCGGTGGTCACGTCGGCGGATCCGTCGTCGACGACGATCGCATGCAGCGGGTACCCGCACACCATGTTCGGCAGCGAGGCCAGCACATGGGTGATGTTGTCCGACTCGTTGTAGGCGGGGATCACCACCGCGACGCCGCCCGCGAACTGCTCCGGGTGGCCGGTGGCGCGGAACTGCTCGAGGGCCAGGTTCTCGATCAGGCGGGTGAGGTCGCGGCGCGACTTCTCGCCCCGGCCGGCCAGCGAGAACGCGAACAGGTAGAGCACGCCCACCGCGAGCACCGTGGCCCCCATGATCTGGTGGCCGCCGCCCTTGCGGAACGAGAGCTCGTCGAAGGTCCACTCGAGCGCGCCCGGCTCCACGGAGAAGAGGAGCAGCGGCACGGTGAACACCGCCAGCCGGACGAGCAGGTCGCCGTTCCCGATCCGCCCCCGGCGGTAGGCGTAGATCGTGAGCGCCGCGAACACCAGCGCGGCCGCGAGGCCGGCTGTGCGAAGCGGTGTCACCTGTCCCGCTCCATCACGAGGCCGGCTGGCCCACCGGCGGGGCGGGCCGCCACCGGGTGCTGGGTGCGATGACGTCGGAGATGACGCGGTCGCGGTAGCGCTGGATCACGCCGAGCGTGGACTCGATCAGGTTCTCCGACAGGAGCGTCGGCTGCAGGCCGAGCGAGGGCAGCTTCGTGTGCACGGGGTTGTAATAGTGCTCCTCCGCTTCGAAGCGCGGGTTCTGAAGGTTGTCGATCGTCACCTTCATGCCCAGCTCCGCGCCCGCCTGCTTCACCTTCTCGGCCAGCTCGGAGACCGTGAACGTCTCGGTGAACTGGTTGAACACCCGGTACTCGCCGGCGCCGGCGGGGTTCGCAGCCGTCAGCTCGACGCATTGGAGCGTGTCGACGATGTTCAGGAACCCGCGCGTCTGGCCGCCCACGCCGTAGACGGTCAGCGGCAGGCCGACGACGGCCTGGACGCAGAAGCGGTTGAGCGCCGTGCCGAACGCCTCGTCGTAGTCGAAGCGCGTGAGCAGCCGCTCGTCGAGCTTCGCCTCGGGCGTCTCGATCCCGTACACGACGCCCTGGTTGAGGTCGGTCGCGCGCAGGCCCCAGACCCGGCAGGCGAAGTGGATGTTGTGGCTGTCGTGCACCTTCGAGAGGTGGTACAGCGAGCCCGGCATCTTCGGGAACGGCAGCACGTCGGTGCGGCCGTTGTGCGTGATCTCGATGAAGCCCTCTTCGATGTCGATGTTCGGCGTGCCGTACTCGCCCATCGTCCCGAGCTTGATCAGGTGGGCGTTCGGCGCGTGGTCGCGCATCGCCCAGAGCAGCTTCAGCGACCCGACGACGTTGTTCTGCTGCGTCGTCACGGCGTGGTCGACGCTGCGCATCGACCAGGGCGCGCTCGGCTGCTCGCCGTAGTGGATGATCGTATCGGGCTGGAAGTCGATCACCACGTCCGCCGCGACAGTGTCCTCGGCCAGGTCGCCGACGTACGACGTGATGCGCTTGCCCGAGACCTCCCGCCACGCCTCGATCCGCTCCTCGAGCGGCACGATCGGGGTCAGCGAGTCCCCGCCCACCTCCTCGACCCAGCGCCTGCGGGCGAAGTTGTCGACGACGGCGACCTCGTGGCCCTTGCCCGAGAATCGCATCGCGGTCGGCCAGCCCAGGTAGCCGTCCCCGCCGAGGATCAAGACTCGCATACGCGTCACTCCGTACGTTCGTGGTGGAATCGTGCGGCCCCCTCCGACCGCGGGGCGTAACGATAGCCGGAATGCTATCTGCGGTGGCCGATAGCGGTCGCCCCCTACCCGCGCGGGCCTTGGTTAGCATCTCGCCCGTGCACGCGCGCAGGCTCGAGCTGGCCGCCGTTGCCGCCATGGCCGCCGGCCTGCTCGTCGCCCGCGGACTCGGCCTCGCCGCCATCGCGGCGTGGCTCGCGTTCGCCCTCGTCCTGCTCGTGCCGGGGTGGCTGGCGCTGCGGGCGCTCGAGCTCGAGGGCGAGCTGGGGCGGGCCGGGTGTGCACCCGTCGCGGCGGCGCTGGGGCTGGTCGCGTGGGGGC